>JBJTOV010000065.1:0-2800 GCA_046074745.1 Planctomycetota bacterium
ACTCGGGCAACCGAGCGCGGGGATCATCGCGAACGCCTCGGCGCCCGCCTTGAGATACGCGTGCAGGCCCGCGTCGTCGAGCGCGTCGATCTCGGCGAGATCCGCGCCCGCCACGAACACGCGCTGCGACGCGCTCGCGAGCACGAAGCCCTTCGGCTTCTCCGCGGCGATGGCGCGCATGGTGGCCGCGATCTCGCCGATCAGCCACGCGTCGAGCACCACCACGCCGCCGCGCGGCTTCGCGGGGTTCGGCTGCAGGAAGAGGACATGGACGCCGTCGCGGACTTCGTAGGGAAGCATGCGCGGAAGATACCGCGGCTGCTTGCTACCCTCCGCGCATGCTGGTCAGGACCACCGCCGCGCACGGCATCGTCACCCTTGAGCTCGCCCGCCCCGAGGCGCGCAACGCGCTCTCGCGCGAGCTCATCGCCGAACTCGGCGCCGCGGTCGACGCGGTGTCGCGCGATGGATCGGCGCGCGTCCTCGTCCTCGGCGGCGAGGGCAGGTCGTTCTGCGCGGGCATGGACCTGAAGGCGGTCGCCGACGACCCCGTCGCCATGGGCGACATGCTGCGCGCGCTGTCGCGCACCTCGCGCGCCATCCGCCGCCTGCCCATCCCGACCATCGCGCGCGTGCAGGGCGCCGCGATCGGCGGCGGATGCGGCCTGATGGTCGTGTGCGACTTCGCCGTCACGCACGCCGAGGCGAAGCTCGGATACCCCGAGGTCGACCTCGGCATCTGTCCCGCGGTGGTCGCGCCGTGGCTGATGAAGCGGATCGGCGCGGGCGCCGCGCGCGCCATGCTGCTCGCAGGCGGCACGATGTCGGGCGACGAGGGCTTCCGCCGCGGCCTCGCCACGCACCTCGTGGCCGAGACCGAACTCGCCGTCACCGCGCAGCAGCTGGCCGAACGCCTGGCGAAGGGCGGTCCGAACGCGATCGCCGCCACCAAGCGCTGGCTCAACGAGCTCGACGGCTCGATGGACGACGCCGTGGCCGACGAGGCCGCCGAGATCAGCGCGCGCATCATCGCGGGCGACGAGGCGCAGTCGCGCCTGCGTGCCGCGTGGTCGCGCTGATCAACGGCGGTCGGGCCGCTCGTACAGCTCGCTTCCGCACTCGGGGCATCGCCCCATCAGGATCGAGTGCTTCGCGTCGTAGCCGCAGTTCGGGCAGTGGCAGCGGTCGATGCGCGACTGCCTCACCGCGGTGCGCGCGCGGCGCACGATGGTCACCGTCCAGCGCACAGGCTCGATCACGCACACGGCGGCAGCCGCGAGCAGCATCCACCAGATTCCCGCCGAGAACACCCATGCGGCCACATGCGTGCGCTCCTCGCGCGCCGTCACCGCGAGCCCGCTCGCACCCGCCAGGCGCTCGGCGGCGCGCATCGCGGGCGCGCGGTCGCGCGCGGGCGCGCTGGCCAGCCTCGTCAGCTCGATCTCGGTCGGCTCGACGGAATGCCGCGTGGTGAGCGGCCATCCGCACCACGCGCTGCGCCCGACCAGCATCGCCTCGCCGACGGGCATGAACACGCGCCACGGCGAGCCGCGGTCGTCGAAGTCGATGCGCTGCGCCTTGATCTCGCCGCCCTCCTCCATGCGGAAGACGCGCATCAGCATCAGGTCCTCGCGCTCGCGCGATACCGCGATGTCCTGCATCCTCGACACCACGAACGGGCTCGCCAGGAACGCCAGCACGAACGCCGCCGAGCGCGCGCGGTCGAATCCATCGCGGCGCACCGCGCGCGAGTGCCGGTCGATCTCGCGGAGGAATCCGAGCACCCGCCGCATCATCGCCCCTTCGCGCGCGCCGCCCAGAACGCGCGCAGCATGCCCGCGAACTCGTCGCCCGCGACCAGCGCATCGCTTGCGTCGCGCGTGGCCCGCATGGCCGCCGCATCGCGCGGCGCGCAGCGGCCAAGGTCGCCCGCCATGCGTTCCTCGATGTCGCGCATCCACCGCTTGGTGGCGCGCATCGCGAGCGGGCCCTTCGCAAGCAGCCGCGCGACCAGCGCGTCGGTTTCCGCGTCGAGCGCCTCGGCGCCGTCGGCGCAGTGCGTCGCCAGGCCCATCGCAAGCGCACGCCGCCCGTCGATCGGCTCGGAAAGCATCATCAGTTCGCGCGCCCGCGGCCCCATGCGCGAAAGCAGCGTGGTGGCGCTCACCGCAGGCGAAATGCCGATCCTGTGCACGGGATAGCCGAGCAGCGCGTCGGCCGCGGCGACCACGAAGTCGCACGCGGTGAGCAGCGCGCAGCCGCCCGCAAGCGCCGCGCCCTGCACGCGCGCCACCACGGGAATGTCGAGCGCGCGCAGCGCACCCACGCAGTCGGACAGTCCGTCGAGCAGGGCCTTGGTGCGCAGCGGCTCGTCGGCGCAGAGCGAGAGGTCGAACCCCGCGCAGAACGCGGCGCCTTCGCCCGACAGCACGAGCACATCCGCGTCCGACGCGCGCGCGGCATCGATGTGCGCGCGCATCGCGGCCAGCGCGCTCTCGTCGAGCGCGTTGCGACGCGCGGGGTCGCGCAGCACGAGCCGTGCCGCGCGGCCATCGATCGAGAGGGTGGGCAGGGGGTGGGCCGACATCGCCATGATTGTGACGCGGATCACGAAGGTCAGGCGTGCGCCCCGATGCCGCGGTTGCCGCAAATTCGGAGCAATTCGCATGATCTGCGGAGAACAGCCCGCGCATCGCTGCGTAAAGAGACACAGCCTGCACGCGCGCGCCTCACGGCGCCGCGCATGGAGCCGAAGGAAGCGTCGGAAACCACCGTCCGACGAGGCCTTCGGAACCGACGG
>JBJTOV010000066.1:0-5968 GCA_046074745.1 Planctomycetota bacterium
GTGACCGAGCCGTATCTCTACGATGGCCAGCTGATCGTCGAGCAGTCGCATCCGATCGTGATCGACGGCAAGTTCCGCGGGATCGGCGCGGTCGACCGAGCGCTCTCCACCATCGAGGGCGACCTGCGCGCGCGCGCCTCCGATTTCGGCGTCTCCGCCTACCTCGTGTCCTCGCGCGGCCGCTTCATCGTCGCCACCGAGGATGCGCCGATGGGCGCGCCGCGCACCGATGGCGCCGCGAATCCGCTGCGCACCACGCTCGTCTCCGAATCGCGGCACGCGGCGATGTTCGAGCAGCTTGCCAAGGAGGAGGTCGACGCCGACGGCATCGCCACCACGGCGACCGACCAGCGCACGGGCGCCGGCCTGATGGTCGCCGCGGTGCGCATCGAGCCGGGCGGGTGGCTGCTCGTCCTCACGCGGCCGCTCGACGAGGTGATGGCGCCGATCCACGCGCAGGTGCGGCTCGTGCTGCTCACGATCGGCGCCGCGGCGATCGGCGCGCTCATCCTCGTCGTTCTGATCGTGGCGCCCACGGGCAAGCGGCTCGACTCCGCGGCAGGCACCGCCGAGGAGATCGCGCGCGGCAACCTCGCCGCCGAGGTCATGCCCTGCGCGAAGCGCGACGAGGCGGGCGTACTGCTGAACAGCCTCGAGTCGATGCGCGCGTCGCTTGAGCGGATCATCGCGGGTGTCCAGTCGGCAGGCGTCACGGTCGACACGAGCGCGGTCGAGCTGTCGGCCGCGAGCCGCGAGCAGGCGGCCATGGCGCAGCGCTTCGGCGCGTCGACCGCGCAGGTCGCCGCGGCCAGCAGGCAGATCTCGGTGACGGGGCGCGAGCTGGCGCGCACGATGGAGGCGGTCGAGAAGTCGGTCGAGGAGACCGCGGAGCTCGCGGGGTCGTCGCGCAGCGGCCTGGCCGCCGTCGACGGCAGCATCCGCGAGCTCGCGCAGGCCGCCGACTCGATCGCGGTCAAGCTGTCGGCCATCAGCGAGCGCGCGGCGGCGATCAACGCGGTGGTCGCGGTGATCGCCAAGGTGGCCGATCAGACCAACCTGCTGTCGGTGAACGCCGCCATCGAGGCCGAGAAGGCGGGCGAGCAGGGACGCGGATTCCTGGTGGTCGCGCGCGAGATCCGCAGGCTCGCCGACCAGACCGCGGGCGCGACCGTCGACATCGAGGCGATCGTGCGCGAGATGCAGTCGGCGGTCGGCGCGGGCGTGATGGAGATGGACCGCTTCGCCGAGAAGGTGCGCCGTGGCGTCGAGGAGGTCACGGTCTCGAGCCGCCGCATGGGCGAGGTCATCGAGCGCGTCGGTTCGAACGCCGAGCGCTACCGCTCGGTGGCCGACGGCATGGGCAGCCAGTCGCAGGGAGCCGAGTCGATCTCGCAGTCGATGGCCGAACTCGCCGACGCGGCGTCGCGCGCGAGCCGCAGCGCCGAGGAGTTCGGGCGCACGGCGGCGGAGCTCGAGCGCGCGAGCCAGACCTTGCGCGGAAGCGTGGGGCAGTTCACCCTGCGGCGCGCGTCGAACGCCACCCCTCCCGCGCCGCGGTAGCCGCGCGCGATCAGTGCGCCGCGGGAACCTGCCGCGCGCGCCCGCACTCGGGGCAGTTCGTCTGCCCTTCGGGCATGGCGTGCAGGTCGTAGCTGCAGGCGGGGCAGCGGTCGTCGCGCAGCGAGACGATCACCGAAAGCCCGCAGCCCGTGCAGGTGCATCCGCCGCGATCGAGGTCGATCTCGGCCTTCGTGCGGCAGCGCGGGCAGGTCCACTCGAGCGTGTCGATCGGCGCCGCCGAGATCGGCGCAATGCGGCGAAGGCGGAAGGCGACCGCGGCGCCGATGAGCGTCGTTGCCGTCAGGATGACCGAGGCGACGAGCGAGCGGCCGAGCAGATCGCGCGTGTCGGGTCCTGCGGCGGACCAGTCGCCGCTGAGGATGGTCGACAGCACCCCGCTGACGAAGAGCGCGCCGACGGTCGCGGGCCTGAGCAGCGCGAGCGGCATCTCGACGGGCACGAGCTGCAGCGCGTTCCACGCCGCGAGCGGCGCGGCAACGGTGGCGGCGGCGATTCCGAGCGTGAGCAGCCCGCCCTCGGGGCCAGCCGAATCCTGCGACCAGATCTCGATGAGGAGCGCGCCCGCCGACACGGCCGCGGCGAGGATCCCCGTCCACGCGAACGCCGCGCCCGTGCGCTCGGGCGGCGCGTACTTCGGGCGGCGGGCCGACACGGGCTTGCGCAGGCCCGTGGCCGCGCTGCCCGCGCAGATCGCGGCACCCACGAGCACGAGACCGCTCGCGATCGGGGTGGGGGAATAGAAGGTCGCGCCCTGCAGGCGCTTCGCAAGCAGGAAGAGAAGCGACAGCGCAAGCGCCGCGAAGCAGCCGCCGATCAGCACGCGCTCGGCGATGGCGAGCGAGCGGTCGGGATCGCGCCGCATGCGTAGCGCCGGCATGGCGGCGATCAGCGCGGGGCCACCCGTGAAGTACCAGACGAAGGTGGTTTCGCCGATGAACTCGGCCTTGGCGCCAGCAGTCCAGATCCACGCGATCGTGAGCGTCGCGGCCACGCCGACGAAACCGAGGACGCATCCGCGCAGGAGGTCGATGCGGTCGTCGGCGTCGCGCGGCACCACCGAGAGCAGCGCCAGGCACGCGAACGCGAGCACCACCGAGGTTCCCGCCAGCCGGCCGCCGACCGAACTGTCGGCGAACACGGCGAAGATGCCCGAGAGCGCGGCGGCGGTGAGCGCGCCAAGCAGCGACCGAAGCACGATGGCGCGCAGGTTCATGCGGGCAATGTACGCGGCGGAAGGCGCTCAGCCGGCCTTGGGCGCGCCGTCGTCCTGCCCGTCTTCGGGGGCGGGCGCGCCTTCGCAGCAGCCCGCGCGGCGCGCCGCATCGGCGGCCTCGATCATGCCGACGAGCACATCCACCGATCCGCGCTTCTCGAGGAATTCGGCGAAGTGCCGCAGGGAAACGGGGTTCGCGAGCACCGACGCCACGGGTGTGAAGAAGTGGATCGCCGCCGAACCGAGCGCGTTCATCGGCCGCGACATCTCGAGGAACGCGACCGCCGGCCCCGCGAGGCGCCGTCGCGCGACCTCGCTGGCCAGCCGCTCGAGCACGGCGCGCTGCTCGTCGCTCGGCACGCAGGGGCGGCCGTCGCCGAGCGCGAAGGCGTTGCGAAAGAAGTCCTTCACGGCAAGAGCGTAGCCGCCCGCGCGTACGATGGATGCCGTGAATCCCGCGCTCATCCTTCTCATCGCCTCGATGGGCGCCGCCGAGCCGCCGGCCGCGGCGGGAGGCGCGGTCCCCCGCGCCACGCCGGATCCGATTCGCAGGCCCGGCGACGAAACGAAGCGCTACGAGCGCAAGCACGAGGTTCTCCATCAGGCTCTCCATCAGGCTCTCGATCAGGCTCTCCCCGAGGCTCTCCCCCCCGGTATTCCCGAACACATGGCGTGGATCCCGGGCGGCGAGTTCACGATGGGCGGCAGCGACCTGCTGGCGCGGGCCGACGAGCGTCCGCGCCACCGCGTGCGCGTGCGCGGCTTCTGGATGGACGCCACCGAGGTGACCAACGCGCAGTTCCGCCGCTTCGTCGAGGCGACGGGATACAAGACGACCGCCGAGCGCCCGATCGACTGGGAGGAATTGCGCACGCAGGTGCCTGAAGGCACGCCGAAGCCTGCCGACGAGTTGCTGGTGCCGGGTTCGCTTGTGTTCACGCCGCCCGCGACCGACGCGCCCGCCGACGGCTACCCCGACTGGTGGCGCTGGACGCCCGGCGCGAACTGGCGCCACCCGCAGGGCCCGGGCAGCTCGATCGACGGCAAGGACAGCCACCCCGTGGTGCATGTCTCCTACGACGACGCGGTTGCCTACGCCGCATGGGCAGGCAAGCGGCTGCCCACCGAGGCCGAGTGGGAGTTCGCCGCGCGCGGCGGGCTCGATGGCAAGGTGAACGCATGGGGCGACGAGCCCGTCGACCCGGGCGAGGGCAAGCCGTGGCGCTGCAACATCTGGCAAGGCGAGTTTCCGCGGCGCAACACGCGCGCCGATGGATTCGAGCGCGCCGCGCCCGTGCGCAGCTTCCCGCCGAACGGCTACGGGCTGCACGAGGTGGCGGGCAATGTCTGGGAGTGGTGCGCCGACCTCTATGCCGACGACGCCTATGCCCAGTGCGTGCGCGCAGCGGGGCAGGGCGGCGTCGCGGTCGATCCGAAGGGCCCTGCGGCGTCGCGCGACCCGCGCAATCCCGATGCGCCTGTGACGCGGGTCCACCGCGGCGGCTCGTTCCTGTGTAACGACAGCTACTGCGCCAGCTACCGCCCGAGCGCGCGCATGTCGGCCACGCCCGACTCGGCGATGGAGCACCTCGGCTTCCGCTGCGTGAAGGATGCGGAGCCGGCGACCGATGCAGCGGCGGCGCCGTCGCTCCCGACTGCGGCTGCGCCTGCACCCGCGCCTGCACCCGCGCCTGCACCCGCGCCGCAGCCCGCCGCGAAGTGACGCGGTACGCTGCCCGCATGAGTGCGCCCGCCGTTCACAAGCCCGCGATCGACCTCTCGAAGCTGCGCTACATCCTGGCGACCGACTGCGGCTCGACCACGACCAAGGCGATCCTGGTCGAGCGAGTCGGCGATTCATGGCGCCAGACCCAGCGCGCCGAGGCGCCGACGACGGTCGAGGAGCCCTTCGCCGATGTCACGATCGGCGTGTCGAACGCGCTCACCGAGATCGGCGAGCTTGCGGGCAGGCGCTTCATCGCCGACGACGGCACCATCATCCGCCGCAAGGGCCCCGACGACCCCGACGGCTGCGACATCTACATCTCGACCTCGAGCGCGGGCGGCGGCCTGCAGATGGTGGTCGCGGGCGTGGTGGCGCAGATGACCGCGGCCAGCGCCAAGCGCGCCGCTCTCGGCGCCGGCGCCATCGTGATGGACACGATCGCCGCGAACGACAGGCGCAAGGCGCACGAACGCATCCAGCGGATCCGCGAGCTCAGGCCCGACATGGTGCTCATCTCGGGCGGCACCGACGGCGGCAACCTGCAGCAGGTGGTGCAGCTCGCCGAGCAGATCGCGCCCGCGAAGCCGCGGCCGCGCTTCGGCGGCGAGTACGAGCTGCCCGTGATCTTCGCGGGCAACAAGGACGCCGCGCCGCAGGTGCGCGAGATCTTCGGCCGCTCGGGCGGCTTCGACCTGTCGGTGGTCGACAACCTGCGCCCCACGCTCGAGCAGGAGAACCTCGGCCCCGCGCGCGACCGCATCCACGATGTGTTCCTCGAGCATGTGATGGCGCACGCGCCCGGCTACGACCGCCTGATCTCGTGGAGCGACGCGCCCATCATGCCGACGCCGGGCGCCGTGGGCGACATCCTGCAGCGGATCGCCGCGCGCGACGGACTGAACGCGGTGTGCGTCGACATCGGCGGCGCCACCACCGATGTGTTCAGCGTGTTCGGCGGCACCTTCAACCGCACGGTGAGCGCGAACCTCGGGATGAGCTACTCGATCTCGAATGTGTGCGCCGAGGCGGGCATGGCGCAGGTGCTGCGCTGGGTGCATGTCGACATGGACGAGCGCGAGCTGCGCAACCGCGTGAAGAACAAGATGATCCGCCCGACCACCATTCCGCAGACGGCCGAGGCGCTCGTCTTCGAGCAGGCGGTGGCGCGCGAGGCGCTGCGGCTGGCGTACCAGCAGCACAAGGAGTTCGCGACCACGCTGAAGGGCGTGCAGCAGCAGCGCACGGTGGGCGACCTCTTCACGCAGCAGGCGGGCGGGCAGACGATCGTCGACGACATGGCGCTCGACCTCCTGGTCGCGTCGGGCGGCGTGCTCAGCCACGCGCCGCGCATGGAGCAGACGGCGCTGATGCTGGTCGACAGCTTCGAGCCCGAGGGCTTCACCGAGCTCGCGAAGGACAGCATCTTCATGATGCCGCACCTGGGCGTG
>JBJTOV010000067.1:0-4555 GCA_046074745.1 Planctomycetota bacterium
GCGCGAGCCGATCGACATGAACGCCCTGCACCTGATCAGCTTCGGAACCTTCCGCGGCCGCCTCGTGGTCGAGCCTCTCGTCGCCGCGCAGTACCTCCTCGGCCTCTACCGGATCGAGGACGCGACATTTGAGAAGAAGTAGCGATAGGTTGTCGCCATGCCGCGCGAACTCCCCCCGATCTCCCCCGAGCCGATCAACGGTCCGATGCTGCAGCGGCTGCTCGGACCCGCGCCGCAGGTCATCCTCGAGGTCGGCGCGAACCACGGCCAGCACACGCAGCTCTTCCTGCGCTCGTTTCCCACGGCCCGCATCCACGCGTTCGAGCCCGACCCGCGCGCGGTCGACGCGTTCCGACGCGGGATCGCCGACCGGCGCGTCGCGCTGCACGAACTCGCGATCGGCGCGACCAACGGCCGCGCCCAGTTCCACGCAAGCAGCGGCCTCCCGCCCGACGCGACGCCCGACCTGAAGGCGCGCTACCCGAAGGGCTGGGACCAGTCGGGCTCGCTGCGCGCCCCGAAGTCGCACCTCGAGAAGTGGCCGTGGTGCAGGTTCCAGCGCACGATCAATGTCGAGGTCCGCACGCTCGACACCTGGTCGCGCAAGCACGAGCCCGGCGCGATCGACTTCATCTGGGCCGACACGCAGGGCGCCGAGGCCGATCTGGTGGCGGGCGGCCGCGAAACGCTCGCCCGCACGCGCTTCTTCTACACCGAGTGCTTCGACGACGAGCTCTACGAGGGCGCGCCCAATCTCTCCGCGCTGCTCGACATGCTTCCCGGCTTCGAGATCGTGAAGCGCTACGAGTCGGATGTCCTCCTGAGAAACGCCGCGCTCGTGCCCACGGCCTGACGCTACCCTCAGCGGCGAGAACCCCGTGCTGCGCATCGGCCCCGTCCAGCTCGACTCCCCGCTCCTCCTCGCGCCGATCGCGGGGCACACCGACATCGCGTTCCGCATCCTCTGCCGCGAGCAGGGTGGAATCGGCTGCGCGTACACCGACCTGCTGAATTCCCGCGCGATCCTGAAGGAAACCACCCGCACGCTCGACCTCGCCCGCACCAACGAGTTCGACCAGCCCGCGGGCATGCAGCTCTACGGCAACGGCGACGACCCGCTTCCCGAGGCCGCGTGCTGGGCCGTCGACCATGGCGCCAAGGTGATCGACATCAACATGGGCTGCCCGGTTGACAAGGTCGCCAAGAAGAACGGCGGGAGCCTGCTGCTGCGCGACTGCGGCGCGACCACGCTGCTTGCCAAGCGCATCGTCGACGCGGTCGAGCGCCATTCGATGGGCCGCGTGCCCGTCACCGCGAAGATGCGCCTCGGCTGGGATCCCGAGCACAAGGTCGCGCCGCTGCTCGCACGCCAGCTCGCCGATGTGGGCATCGCGCTCGTCACCGTGCACGGCCGCTACACCGTGCAGTTCTTCTCGGGGCGCGCCGATTGGAACGCGATCGGCGAGGTCGTCGAGGCCGTGCCGCACATTCCCGTGGTTGGAAACGGCGATGTCGCCGAACCCGAGCACGCGCGCGAGCTCATGCGCGTCTCGGGCTGCGCTGGCGTGATGGTCGCGCGCGCCGCACTGCGCACACCGTGGCTCTTCCGACGCGCGCACGCGCTGATCACGACAGGCACCGCATCCGCCGAACCCTCCGTCGGCGAGAAGCTGTGCGTCGTGCTGCGGCATCTCGATCTGATGGAGCACTACGACGGCACGGAGCGAACGGCGATCCGCATGCGTCAGCACATCGCGTGGTACGGAAAGTCGCTCGGCCATGTGAAGCCGCTCAAGGAAGCGATCAGGCTCGCGCCGAACCTTGCCGCCATGCGCGAGGCGCTGCTGCACGCTCTCGACGCCGTCCGCAACCTCGATGCACCCTCTATTGCGGATTCTCGGACTTCTCAGGCCCTCTTCTCTTCGTTACAACCGTACGAAACGGAGGAAATTCACTTGCCTGAGGGGAAGTAGGCGCTAGTTTCCGCCGCAAAGGGCCGTGCTTCGGCACGGTAAGCGACTTGACGGCGGGAACCGTCAGGACGCATCAAAAGGGCCGTGCGCAAGCACGGAAAACGGCATCTGGCGGGAACCAGACGCCGTGTGTGAGGGAGGAGCCGGAAGGCTCCACAGTTCGAGGCATGGGGAACCGTGCCGAGGCAGGGAGGGAATCAAATGCTGTCCACTTCGATGTGGTCGCGGTTCGCCGCGACTGCGATGGTTGCGTCGACGCTTTCGGGCGTGGCCGCTGCTCAACAGATCAACTTCGAGCCGACCGCTGGCGAGACCACGCTTGGCGACGACTCGGTGATCTCAACCGACCGCGACTTCGCCGTGGCCAACACCTCGGTGCGCTTCGGCTGGGACACCAACGGCGATCTCCTCGCCGACGCGGCGATGCGCCTCGAGGACTACAACGACGGCCTCGTCGAGACGGCGGGCGTCGGCGGCTACTCCGAGTTCGGCTTCGCCGACGCGAACGGCCTCGGCTGGGACCGCGACCTCGATGTGCAGGGCGACAACTGGTTCATGCGCGTCGCCCGCGAGGACGGCTACCGCATCAACACCGGCTCGATGCTGATGAGCTTCGCCTCGGGCGTGGCCTCGGTCAGCGGCCGTCTGCTCGATCTCGACTGGAACGAGCGCTTCCGCGTCACCGCGTACAGCGCGAGTGGCTCGCAGATCGCCATGTTCGAGACGATCCAGGGCCCCGGCGACGAGAGCGCGAGCTCGTACAACTCGAAGATGTACAACTGGTCGATCTCGGCCAACGGCGCCGCGATCTCGTTCGTCCGCATCTCCTTCATCGGCGATGCGTCGGTGGGCGGAGGCTGGGGCTTCGACAATCTCGACGCAACCGCGATCCCCGCGCCAGGCGCGATCGCGCTGCTCGGCCTCGCCGGCCTTGCGGGCCGCCGTCGCCGCTGAACGGAACCGACAGATCGGGTCATCCCGAATTCAAGAACGCTGAAACAGGAGCCAAACCAGGAGAGAGACACACGCAGGGCAAGCACGGAAACGCTCGAGGGAGCGGAAGCGCGACAGCCCCTGCCATCCAGGAACGACCGTGAAGGGTGCCGATTCCTGGCGCCGCATGAAGTGCGCGGCGACCGTCCGACGGACGACGACGAACCAATGTGTCCCTTTCCGCCCGCCGCCCG
Source organism: Planctomycetota bacterium (assembly GCA_046074745.1). GTDB lineage: Bacteria > Planctomycetota > Phycisphaerae > Phycisphaerales > SM1A02 > QWPT01. The sequence continues at coordinate 3,161 of JBJTOV010000067.1, forward strand.
ACGCCTTGCGCGCTCGGGCGGCGACTTTTTTGGCCTTCCCGCGCCACTGCGCCGCGGCCTCGCGCGCGCAAATCCCCATCGCCGCAGCGGATAACCACCGCGCTGCAAACTTGAGCCCCGCGCCGCGGGGGCGTACCATCTCCGCCCCATGGCATCGCTGCGCTGCAACGTCGTCACCCCCACCGAAAGCGTCCTCGACAGCGAGGCGACCTATGTCGAGTTTCCCGCGTGGGACGGCCAGAAGGGCGTCGCGCCCGGTGCGGCGCCGTTCCTTGTGCGCCTCGGCGGCGGGCGCCTTCGCATCGAGCGCGCCGGCGGAGCGGATGTCTATCTGCTCGACGGTGGCTTCGCGCAGATGAACGGTGGAACGCTGACCATCCTGGCCGACGGCGTGAGCGCGGTCGGCTCGCTCAGCGTGGCGGATGCCGAGAAGGAACTGGCCGAGGCGAACGCCGGCGCTGGCAAGCGCGGCACGCTCGAGGCCCGCGACGCCGCCGAGCGCCGCCAGCGCGTCGCGTACGCGCGCGTCGCGCTCGCCCGCAGCAACCGCCGCTGAACGCGGCCGCGCGAGAGAACCCCACCGACTCGAGCAGCGCCGATCCGCGCTGTGGTACGCTTCGATCCATGACCGAGCATGACGCGAGCACGGTTGCCGAGGAGGCGCCTGTGACGGACGGCACGGAAGCCGACAAGACCCCGAGCGACGGCGAAACCGCCGAGCGCGCGCCGCGCCGACGCCGCAAGGCCGAAGCCGAGGGCGAGCCGCATCCGTCGCTTTTCTCGATCAACCTCGAGGACCCCGAGCTTCCGTCGGCGTCGACGCCGTTCACGCAGCGCGTCGAGGCGGCGATCCTGCTCGCCGACCGCCCGATCTCCGATGGTCGCATCGCGGAGGTGCTCGGGCTGACGCCGTCCGTGCGCGCCGCAAAGGATGGCGAGGCCGACGCCGAGCCTGCGGACAGTTCCGCCGACTCGTCCGCGCTCGCCATGCGCCGCCGCGAGGCCGTGCGCCTGGTGCGCGAGGCCGTCGACGAGCTCAACCGCCAGTATGCCGACACGGGCCGCGCGTTCCGCATCGAGAGCGTGTCGGGCGGCCGGCAGATGCTCACCATCGCCGCGTTCGGCCCCGTGCTGTCGCGCATGAAGGGCCAGCGCGCGCAGACGCGCCTGTCGCAGGCCGCGCTCGAGACGCTCGCCATCATCGCGTACCGCCAGCCGATCCTGCGCGCGCAGCTCGAGGCGATCCGCGGCGTGGCGTGCGGCGAGGTGCTGAAGAGCCTGATGGAGCGTCGGCTGGTGAAGATCACGGGCCGCGCCGAGGAAGTGGGCCGACCGATGCTGTATGGAACCACTCCCGAGTTCCTGCGCGTCTTCGGCATCGCGAACCTGAGTGAT
>JBJTOV010000068.1:0-4122 GCA_046074745.1 Planctomycetota bacterium
TCGTGGAACTGGGCGACCCATTGCCTGCGGAATGGGCACCCGCCGCCTTCGGCGGCGGCGATGTGCCGGGACGACACGACGACCCTCCGAACCACCGCCAATCGCGGCGATGTCGACCATCGCCGTCGGCCAACGGCCGACGGGTGCCCATCTCGAAGACGATGGGTCGCCGATCCCCCAATCTCGGCTCGACGCCGATGTTCGGAACGAACATCGGGTGCCCATCTCGAAGACGATGGGTCGCCGGTCCCCCAATCCCGGCACGACGCCATCATCCAAAACCCGACGGCCCACGACCCCGCCCGAACGCCGTCCGCCGAAGACCGGCAGATCATCCACCGCCGCACGGCGCCGATGCCCGCGCGATCACATGATGCACATGCCAGTGCTTCGCGCGGCCGCGGCCCATGCGGCCGTCGCGCCGCACCTCGTCGTGCGCAAGCACCTCCATGCCCGCGAGCAGCCCGCGGACCGCGGCATGGTCATGCACCGACAGCGACCCCGCGGGCGACGAATGAAGAAACTCGTCGTGCGGCCCGAAGAACTGCGCCACCAGCAACCCGCCCGGCGCAAGCGCGCGCCGCAGATCGGCGAACGCCGCGTCGAACGCCGCGGGCACCACGAACGGCAATGCAAACCCCGCATGCACCAGCCCGAAGGCCGCCGTCTCGAGCCGCGGCGCATGCTCCTCGAGCGTCGTATGCACGAACTCGACCCGCGCCGCCCCCACCGACCCCGCCACCCTCGCCCGCACCATCTCGAGCATCCGCGCGTACGGATCGACCGCCGTCACCGCGAATCCCCGCGCGACCAGCGCCTCGACCTCGCGCCCCGGCCCGCAGCCGACATCGATCGCCCTGCGCGGCGCACGCTCGTCCCACGGCATCGCCAGCGCCGCCATCAGCTGCTCCCGAGGCGGCGCGCCCTCGTTCCCCTCGAGATAGTGGCCACAGCGCTCCTCGTCGAACGCGGGAATCACGGGATCAGGGCGCATGCGCCGAGGATACAGCCTCACTCGGCGATCGGAGTGCCGCTCACGGGCGCTGGCTGCGGCGCTGCAGGCATGCCGTACTGCATGTAGTGCGCCACATCGGTCATGTCGACCGCCCCGTCGCAGTTCAGGTCGGCGATCGCAAGGTGGCCAAGTCCCGCGCGGCGCAGTTCCTTCACCGTCACGCGATCGACGGGCGGCGCGCCGGTGTACGAGCCGCAGGTGTTGCCCACCTGGAAGAAGCTCAGCGAGATGAAGCTGAGGTCGGCGTTGTTGACCACCGAATCCGAGTTGAAGTTCGCAGTGGCGTTCGGCCCCACCGTCGCGCCGCGGTTCGCCACGAAGTAGCTGAAGTCGACGATGTCGACCTTGTCGTCGTCGTTGCAGTCGCCCTGCCGCAGCGTGTACGAAGCGGTGTAGCGGCCGTTCACGACCGTCGGCGTCGCGGACGAGCTCAGCGAGTGGACGGCGTCCTTGATCGTGATGCAGTTGTATCCCGCCGCCACCGGCAGCGAGACGCTCTGCGCCGAGCCCGCCGCCTGCGCCATCGGCACCTGCACGATCTGCGTCGTGTTGCCTGCCTTCACGCGGATCGCGCGCGTCGAGTTCCCCGTCACTGCGCCACCGAGCGTGATTCCAGCATCGAGCAGCTGGTTGTTCGACACCGTCACGCTGCGTGTCGCGGTCGACTGGTTGCCCACCGCGTCGGAGATCGTCCAGCGGAGCGTGGTCGTTCCCACGGGGAAGATGCCGTTCGCCGGCCAGACCGACCCCGTCGCGCCGTTCGGATAGGTGACGAGCAGCGATGCCGACATCGATCCGTCGCAGTCGTCGAGCGCGGTCACCGCGGGCGGCGCGTAGTACGCACCCGTCGTGCTTTCCGCGTCGACGGCGCCGCTGCGGCTCGCGGGCACGCCGCCCAGCGCGGGCGCGGCGCCATCGATGCGCATGGCTCCCAGGCTCGACAGCGTCGGCGTGACCGGGTTGTTCCCCTGGTTGACGAACCGCGTCGACTCCCCGCCGATCGTGTCGAAGTACACGAGGTTGCTCGCACCGCAGATCGTTTCGCCCGGAAGCGCCGTGAAGTAGAGGTCCACGAGGTTCGTCGCGGTCGTGACACCGGGGTGTCCCGCAGGAACAGTCGCCGAGTGGCGGACGGTGCCTTCCGGCGGCGCGGTCGGATTCTCCTCGACCTCCGTGAACGCCGTGCCCGTGACGGGAACCGCCTGCACGAAGAGCAGCCGCGACGCGTCGTAGCGAGCCACGATGCGCAGCGAAGTGACCACGCTGCCCGGGCTGCCGCTCGAGACGCGCACGACCACTGTCTCACCCGGCGCCACCGCCGAGTCGAGCGCCGACATCGCGACCACGGGGCTCACCTCGAGGCAGTCGGCGGTTCCATCGGCGTCGGCGTCGGTGTCAGCGATGCCGCAACCGCAGGCGCCCGGCTGGATCTTGGCAGGATCGTTCGGGCAGGAGTCGACGCAGTTGGCGGTGCCGTCGCCGTCGGAATCCGTCTCGAGCGCGCCGCAGCCGCACTGGCCGGGCGCGGTCTTGTTCGTATCGTTCGGGCAGAGATCAACGCAGTTCGCAACGCCGTCGCCGTCCGAATCGGTGTCGGCCACGCCGCAACCGCACTGGCCGGGCGCCGTCTTGCCGGCGTCGCTCGGGCAGCCGTCCTGCATGTCGAAGGTTCCGTCGCCATCGCTGTCGACCGCGGGCGACGGCGTGATGTCCACCGTGATCGACGAAATCGTTCCGGTGGTGCCGGCGGCGTTGTCGGAGATCCGCACCGTCCAGGTTCCGACCCGTCCGACCGAGGCGAATGCCGCGGTCAGGTTGACGCGCGCACCCGTGGAGCTGCTCGGGAAGTAGTTGCCCGACGGAATGTTCTGCGCGTTGTTCGCCGCAGAAGCCTCGGTCCAGATGTTGCCCGTGAAGGCGTCGGCGAACGCGTAGTTTCCACTGAAGTTCGAGGAGTCGGTTCCGCCGATCCGCGTGAAGATCGATGCCGTCGTGTTCGCCGGCCCGATCAGCTGCACCGTGAGGTCGCCGAGGTTGGCGTGCGACAGGCCTGTCAGCGTCACCTTGATGTCGCTGATCCCGTAGAACACATCGCTCGACGAGAGCGCGAAGGTCTTCTGCAGCCCGCTCGCCGAGTTGTCGGGAATCGAGCCGCCTGCCATGGTGCGGGTGATCGTCGTGTCGTTGCAGTCGGCCGTTCCGTCGCCGTCCGAATCCGTGTCGGCCGCGCCGCATCCGCACTGCCCGGGCGCGGTCTTGCCAGGATCCGACGGGCAGGTGTCGCCTCCGACGAGGATGTATCCGGCGGGCTGCACGCACTGCACCAGCGTGACGCTCGGATCGCCCGCGCCGTCGCCGTCAAGGTCGCGGTACCACACGGTGTTCGGGCGAATCTGCGCGTTCCCGTCGTTGCAGTCGCTGTCGATCGAGACATAGCCCACCGGAGCGGTGCAAGCCGTCTGCGTCGGGCTCGGTGCGCCGAACCCGTCGCCATCGGCGTCGAGATACCAGGTGATCGGCGCGTTGCGCGCGGCGGTGGTCGGGCACAGATCTCCGCCCACGGCGACATAGCCAGACGGCTGCGCGCACTGGGTCAGCGTGACGGCAGGATCGCCCGCACCATCCCCGTCGGAGTCCTGATACCACACCGTGGTCGGATTGATCGACGCCGATGCGTCGTTGCAGTCGGTGTTGTTCGTCACAGAGCCTGCGATCGCCGTGCACGACTTCGTGGCGGCGCCCGCGCCGTAGCCGTCGCCGTCGCCGTCGATGTAGTAGCTCACGCTGTCCGTAGCCTCGCTGTCGGCGCTTCCCTCGCCGTCGCAGTCGTTGTCCACGCCGTCGTTCGCGCAGGTCTCGGGAGCGCCCGGGTAGATGGTCACCGACGCGTCGTCGCAGTCGACCTGCGCCGACTGCGTCGCGCGATAGCCCGCGTTCGTCGTGCCCGGGCAGAAGCTCGCGCCCGTCGACAGCGACGGCAACGCGACCGAGATCGACGCGTCGGCGTCGGACAAGGTGCTCTTCTACACCGACGCCGACGGCGACGCCTTCACGCTGTCGACGGGCGCGAGCTTCTGCCCGGGCACGACGAACGCGGGCTATCGCGC
>JBJTOV010000069.1:0-8439 GCA_046074745.1 Planctomycetota bacterium
CCGCGCCAAGGCGCAGGAAGCTCGCGGGGAGGATGCGTCGGGCGGAGATGGCGGGGCGGATCGACTTCATCGCACTGGTCGCGGGTTCAACGGTCCAAGCTCACGGTCCAAGCTCACGGTCCAAGCTCACGGTCCAAGCTCTCACACCGAACTCTCACACCGAACTCTCACATCACGCTCTCACGCGGGGCTCCCGCACCGCGGCCGCCCCGTACTTCCGAGATGGCGGACGGACGGTTCCACCCGTCCGCCCGAATGAGCGCTGCAGGACTCGAACCTGCGACACCCGCCGTGTAATGGCGGTGCTCTACCGACTGAGCTAAGCGCCCGACGGGGTGGCGCAGTGTAACCCCTCGCGGGGGCCTTCAGCGCGCGGAAACCGCGCCCCTTGGCGACCTTCCCGCTAGGCTTCGGATCCGAGCCCCGCCGTGTCCGTCCCCGTCCCAGCGCTGAAGGAACTTCTCGACCGCCTGCCCGCGGCGATGCCTGCCGACCGGCGGGAGCTGCGCGCGCGGATCGGCGGCATGGAGAAGCGGCTTCGCGAGAAGGGCGCGATCGATCCGCGTGCGCTCGCGGTGGTGGAGGAGGCGCTGGCCCGCTCGGCGGCCGATCGCGAGCGGCGGCGCGGGCTCGTGCCCGCCGTCGCGTATCCGCCCGAACTGCCCGTGACCGCGGCGCTGCCCGCGCTGCGCGAGGCGCTGGCGGCGAGCCAGGTGGTCGTGGTCGCGGGCGAGACGGGTTCGGGAAAGAGCACGCAGCTGCCGAAACTGTGCCTCGAGCTCGGCCGCGGCGTCGACGGAATGGTCGCGCACACGCAGCCGCGGCGCATCGCGGCGCGCGGCGTCGGGCGCCGCGTGGCCGAGGAACTCGGCGTGCGGCTTGGCGGCGTGGTGGGCGTGAAGGTGCGTTTCGGCGACGAGTCGGGCCGCGACACGCTGGTCAAGGTCATGACCGACGGCATGCTGCTCGCCGAGACGCGCACCGACCCGCGCCTCGACCGCTACGACACCGTGATCGTCGACGAGGCGCACGAGCGCAGCCTGAACATCGATTTCCTGCTCGGCTACCTGCGGCGCCTCCTGCCGCGGCGGAGCGACCTGAAGGTGATCCTGACGAGCGCCACCATCGATGTCGAGCGCCTGGCCGCGCACTTCGGCGGCTGCCCCGTGGTGACGGTGGCGGGCCGCGAGCACCCGATCGACATCCGCTACCGGCCGCCCGAGTCGCGCGACCTCGACGAAGAGGACCCGCGCATGCTCGAGCTGGTCGCGGGCGCGGTCGACGAGATCGACGGCGCGTTCGCGGGGCGTGCCGTTGCCGCGAAGCCCGACATCCTGGTGTTTCTGTCGGGCGAGCGCGAGATCCGCGAGGCCGAGACGCACCTGCGCGGCAAGTTCGAGGGCGCGGGCGACGCGGGCACCGAGATCGTGCCGCTCTTCGCACGGCAAGGCATCGAGGAGCAGGAGCGCGTCTTCAGCCCGGGCCCGAAGCGCCGCATCGTGCTCGCCACCAATGTGGCCGAGACCTCGCTCACCGTGCCGCGCATCCACGCGGTGATCGACCCGGGGTTCGCGCGGCTCCTGCGCTACAGCGCCCGCTCGCGCGTGCAGCGGCTGCCCATCGAGCCGATCTCGCAGGCGAGCGCCCGCCAGCGCGCGGGCCGCGCGGGGCGGCTTGGCCCGGGCATCGCGGTGCGGCTCTACTCCGAGGAGAGCTTCGACGCGCGCCCCGCGTTCACGCCGCCCGAGATCCTGCGCACGAACCTCGCGAGCGTGATCCTGCAGATGGAGGCGCTCAGCCTCGGCAAGGCCGAGGACTTTCCCTTCGTCGACCCGCCGTCGGGGCGCGCGCTCGCCGACGGCCGCGCCACGCTCGTCGAGCTCGGCGCCTCGACCGCCGAGGGCCGGCTCACGAAGACGGGCCGCGCGATGAGCCTGCTTCCGCTCGACCCGCGGCTGTCGCGCGTGCTCATCGCATCGATCGAGGAGCGGTGCCTTGGCGACGCGCTCGTCGTGGTGGCGGCGCTCGCGGTGCAGGATCCGCGCATCCGCCCGCAGGAGGACCGCGCGAACGCCGACCTCGCGCACGCGCGGTTCCGCGAGCCGCTGAGCGACTTCACCTCGTTCATCCGCCTCTGGCGCGCGTGGCGCGGCGAGACCAGGGACCTCGGTTCCTCGGCGCGCCGCCGCTGGTGCGAGAAGAACTACCTGTCGCACCAGCGCATGCGCGAATGGGCCGACACGGTGCAGCAGCTGCGCGAGCTCTCGCTCGAGCACTTCGGCGTGCGCGCGGGAGAGCCCGCCGAGGTCTCGGGCCAGGACGCGGGCGAGGACTCGGGCAAGGCCGCGCTGCACCGCGCGGTGCTCGCGGGCTTCGCGTCGCACATCGGGGTGCGGAACGACGCGGTCAAGGCCGAGCGCGGCGAGTATCGCGGTCCTTCGGGAACGCTCTTCCAGGTGCATCCATCGAGCGCGCTCGCGCGGCGCACGCCGAACTGGATCGTGGCCGCCGAGATCGTCGAGACCACGAAGCGCTTCGCCCGCATCTGCGCGCGCGTGCAGCCCGAGTGGCTGGTGCGCGTGGCGCCGCACCTCTGCACCCGCACGCGCTTCGAGCCGCACTTCGTCGACGAGACGGGCCAGGTCGCCGCGTGGGAGCGCACGAACTTCGGCGAGCTCGTGCTCGTGCCGAAGCGCCGCGTGCCGTTCGGGCCGGTCGACCCCGCGGGGGCGCGCCATGTGTTCATCGAAGAGGCGCTCGTCCAGGGCCGTGCGCGCACCGAGGGCGCCTTCCTTGCGCGAAACCGCGCGCTCCGCGACGAGCTCGAGGCCGAGGAGGCGCGCGGCCGCGCGCGCGGGCTCCTGCTCGAGGACGACGCGGCCTTCGCGTTCTACGACGCGCGCGTTCCCGCCGAGATCCACTCGACGCCGTCGTTCGAGCGCTGGCGCACCGACGCCGAGCGGAAGGACGCGGAGCTTCTCGTGATGCGCGACCTCGACCTCCTGCGCGAAGGCGCGGCGCGGGTCGACGCGCTGCGCTTCCCGCGCGAGGCGCGGCTCGACGAACTCGCGGTGCCGCTCTCGTACCGCCACGATCCGTCCGACGCCGCCGACGGCGTGACCGCGCGCATTCCCGTCGAGGCGCTGTCGCTCGTCGACCCCGCGCGCTTCGAGTGGCTGGTGCCGGGAATGCTGCCCGAGAAGATCGAGGCGCTCGTCCGATCGCTGCCCAAGCACCTGCGCGTGCGGCTGTTTCCGATCGAGGAGGTCGTGCAGGGCGCGGTCGAGTCGATCGACCACGGTCGCGGCTCGCTCAAGGCGCAGCTCGCGCGCCATCTTTCGACGGTGGCGCAGTGCGACATCGCGGCGTCCGACTTCCGCGACGAGCAGGTGCCCGCGCATCTCTCGATGCGCTTCTCGGTGGTCGATGCCGACGGGCGCGAGCTCGGTGGCGGGCGCGACCTCGCGGCGCTCGCCGCGCGGTTCGCCGAACTCGGCCGCGACCGCCTGCGCGCGGGCATCGACCGCGCCACCGACCCCGTGGCGCTTCTCGAGCGCGATGCGGTCGAACACCTGCCCGACGCGCCGATTCCGCGCGAAATCCGCTACGCGCGCGCGGGCATCGCGCTCAAGGGCCACCCCGCGCTCGTCCTCGAGGACGGCGGCGCGCGCATCGCGCTTCGCGTGGTCGACCGCCCCGATCGCGCCGACCTCCTGCACCGAGAGGCGGTGGCGCTCCTCGTGTCGCGCGAGCAGCGCGAGGCCGTCGACCACCACCTCGCCTACGACCCGCAGTGCGAGGAGCTCGTCGCGCGCGCCGCGGCGTGGGGCGTCGGCGACGCGCCCGCCGCGGTCGCGCGCCTCGTCGCCGCGCAGACGGTGGCCGAGGCGCCCGAGGCGCCGCGCGATGCGGCCGCGATGCTCGCGGTGGTCCGCGCGGCAGCGCCCACGCTCCACGACCGCGTGGCGCAGACGGTGCGGCTCCTCGGCGCGGTGCTCGGCGAGGCGCTGGAACTCGAGCGCCGCCTGCGCGGCGCGAAGGCTGCGGCGGCTGGACACGGCCTTGCGGCGGTGGCCGCGCGCTTCGGCGGCATCGTTCGGCGAGGGTCGCTCGAACTCCTCGTCGGATGCAGCCGCGAGGAGCTGGCGCACAGGCTGCGCATCCTGCAGATGCTGCGCGAGCGCGCGGCGCGCATCGCCGAGGACGCCGCGCGCGACCTCCGCCATGACGGCGAGCTCGCCCCGCTCAGGGCACGCGTGGCAGAGGCGCTTGCCGACGGCCGTCGCCCCGCGGCCGCGAAGCACGCGATCGCGCGCATGATGGACGAGATCGAGATCAGCAGGTTCGCGCCGCGCCTGCCGCGGCAGTTCGCCGCAAGCGAACGGCGGCTCGAGGCCATGCTCGACGACGCGTGAGCCACGGCCCCGCGCTCACACGATGTACGGCCTGAACTTCTCGAGAAGCCCGAGCTCCTCCGAGTGGAGCAGTCCGCGGTTCGTGCCGAGCCTGCTCGCGGCGGGCGAGTCGATGAGCGAGCTCGAGTCGCTCGGGCTTAGCTGGAACAGCACCTTCCAGTCGAACTCGCGGATCGTGTTCCGGTCGAAGGTGCGCTGCAGCGACGCCAGCGTGTCGCAGGTGACCACGGTGTGCACGCCGACCGCGGGGCCCTCGCGCAGGATCCCGACGAGAAGCTTGTCGGGCGACGGCGGGCCTTCGCTGGCGCCGAAGGAGAAGTCGTCCTCGTTCCGTCGAAGCGATCGGTAGCGCTGCAGCTGGTGGATCACCATGAACCGCCTCGACGCGGACGCCGAATCCGCGCGGCCGTTCACATCGGCGGCGATCTCGGCCATGCGCGCCTCGGCGTCGCGATAGGGCACGAACGAGACCTTCAGCCCGCGTTCGCTCACCGCGCGCTCGAGCATGCCGAACTCGGGCGCATCGGCGGGGGTGCCGTCGAGCACATCGATCGGCGCGTCGGGCGCCTCGGCCGCGATCGACAGGATCGCCGCGAGCGCACTCGACACCGACTGGTCGTCGCGCGAGCTGATGATCGCCACATTCGCGCCGGCGGCCTTGGCAAGCCGCGCGCAGGTCGGGTCCTTGATCGCCACGGCCTCGCCGAACCAAAGCCGCACATTGCCGCGCGGATCGGGCTTCATGCCGCCGCGCGACGCGGGGTGCAGCTTCATCGCCGCGCGCGCGTCGCCCTCGAACACGATGCGCGGCAGCGCGTCGTAGCGGCCCTTCGCCTTGCCCTCGACGCCCGACAGCCATCCGTCGCGCTTCTCGTCGGGCAGGAACGCCACCTGGAACGGACTGTTGCCCTCGGGCCGGCCGCCCGCGTCGTTGTAGATCGCCTCGCCCGGGCGCGAGAGCAGGCGCGCCGCAAGGTTCTCGTCCGAAAGGATGAGCTGCGAGTCGGCCTCGCTGCACTGGAGCGCGATGCGCACGCCCATCTGGCCCATCGTGCTGCGCGCAAGCGAGTACGCGCCGCCGAGCGTCTGCGAGCCGAGCAGCGCATGCATGCCGAACGCGCGGCCCTGGCGCACCAGGCGGTCGAGCAGCATCGACGCGCCCTGCGCCACCTTGTCGTCGTCAAGGAAGAACTCCTGGAACTCGTCGATGACGAGCAGGATGCGCGGCAGTCTGACCGTGGGCCGCGCGGCGCGGAAGCTCGCGATGTCCTGCACGCCCGCCTCGCGGAAGAGTTCGCCTCGCCGCGACAGCTCCGCGTCGAGGCCCTCGAGCACTGACAGCCCGAACTCGCGGTCCGACTCGATCGCGACCGCGCGCGCGTGCGGCAGCGCGTGCTCGGCGTAGGTCTTGAACTCGACGCCCTTCTTGAAGTCGATGAGCCACAGCTCGACCTCGTCGGGCGAGTACCAGGTGGCCAGGCCCGTGATGATCGCGTGGAGAAGCGTCGACTTGCCCGAGCCGGTCTTGCCCGCGATCAGCGCGTGCTGGCTGGTGCCCTCGCCAAGCAGGAACTGCTGCAGGCGCGTGGCGCCCGCGCGGCCGATCGGAACCTTCAGGTTGCGCGCGCTCGAAAGCGACCACATGGCCTCGCCCTTCGGCGCGATCACATCGAAGGGCACCTCGACGCGCGCCGCGCTCTTCGCTTCGCGGCCGATCCGGCCGAGCAGCGGGATCAGCGCGTCGTCGGCGAGCGGCCGGTCGAGCTCGAGCGGCAGGTCGGCGTAGGGGCCCGACGCGAAGCGGAAGCCCTCGGGCCCCGCGCGGACGATCTGGCAGCTCTCGGCGACCGCGTCGGCGCCGATCCCGTCGGGAAGCGCAGCCTTCAGGTCGCGCAGCAGGATCACATGCACGCCGCAGCGCTGGCCCGCGCGCAGCACCGACAGCATGCGGGCCGCCGCCTGGTCGCTGAAGTTCGCGGGGAAGTCGGCGCACACCAGGAATCGGTAGGGCTCGGCGATCTCGCCCGCGGCGTCGTTGTACGCGTCGATGTCCTCGAATTCGTTGCGCAGGTACTTCTGGATCACCGTCTCCATGTGCTCGGAGAGGTCGACCAGCTTCTGCTCGATCGCGCGCGGCTCGGTCCAGATGCGCTCGCCCACCAGCTGCTCGAACTCGTCGCCGAGGCGCATGAACGCCGCGAAGTTCTCGCCGAGGCCGATCGGGTCGACGAAGGTGAACCGCACCTTCGACGGCGGGATCGACACGAGGAGCCGCGCCACCAGCGCCTGCACCGCGCCGATCGCGGCGGCGCGCGTCTCGGGCGTGGTCTCGAACACCAGGTTTCCGCGCACGGGAAATCCGAGCGACGCGGGAAGCGCGACGCGCGCGGGCATCTCGACATGGTGCTCGCCGTCGGCGGGCAGGCCGCCCGGAAGCGCGGCGGGCCGCAGCTCGAGGCCGCCAAACCTGAACCACGGGCTGCGCGTCGCCGACGGGCGCGGCTCGGCTTCGGTCCACGCGGGCTGCAGCGATCGGTTCGCGGTCTCGATCGATGCGAGCAGGTCGCGGCACTCGGTGGCGGTCTCGATCCACATGCGTCGCGTGTCGGCCAGGCGCTCGCGCTCCTCGCGGTCGATCGACTCGCGCTCGGCGGCGGCGCGCGCGATCTCGGAGCGCTCCGCATCGGCCGCCTGCGTTTCGAGCGCGGCGATCGCGTCGCGACGCTCGCGCTTCGCGGCTTCGACCGCGGTGGAACGCTCCTTCTCGATCGCGGCGTGCTCGAGCGCGGTCGCCTCCTCCAGCCGCTTCATGCGTCGTTCGAAGGCAAGCGGAATGTCGGCGATCGGCTCGTCGAGCACGGCGTGGGCCTTCGCCTCCTCGCGGCGCTCGACCTCGCGCAGCTGCGCGACCTTCGCCTTCGACGCGTCCTCCGCGGCCCGCAGCGCCACCGACTGCGCCACCTCGATCGACGCGAGATCGATCTGGAACGGGTGCCACGCCCGGCGCATCGCCTTCACCGACACCACGCGCAGCACGATCACCACGAGGAGCATCACGGCCAGCGCCCCGCCCGCCGAGTACGACGCGATGCGCGGCCAGCGCTCGGCGTCGAACATGGTCACCGCCGCGCCGATCACGCCTGCGCCCGCCACCACGGCCACCAGAAGGATGAACGGGGTCGCGCCCGCCAGCAGGCGTGCCGCGCGCGTGCGCAGGATGTCCTCGAGATGCTCCTCGGCGCTGCGCAGGCTCTCTTCGATCGAGGCGCGCGCCTGCTCGGGCGGCGGCGGCGGCGGCGGGGCGCCCTCGGGCGGAGCGGCCAGCCTGCAGCGCCGCAGGTAGTCGCGCGCGCGGCGATCGAGCTCGCGCGCCTTGGCCGCGGCCGACGAGAGCTCGTCGGACAGCGCCTTCATGCGCTGCAGCTCCGCCTCCTCGCCCGCCTCGCGCATGGCCTCGGCCATCAGCAGCTTTTCCTCGAGGTCGCGCGTCAGACGCACGCGGTCCGAGTCCTGCCGCTGCTCGATCTCGTTCACGCGCGCGGCGTTGCGCTCGTCGAGCCGTGCCCGCTTCGAGGCGGCAAGGTCCTCGGCGGCGTCGAGCCCGCCGCGGCAGGCCGACTCGGCGGCGGCGATGCCGTCGGTGCGCCGCTGGCGGATGCCCGCGACCGTGCGCTCATGGTCGACGCGCGCCTTCTCGCGGCGCGCCTTCATCTCCTTGGCGCACGCCTCGAGGGTGGCCGACCGCGTCACCACCGCGTCGCGCAGCCTTTCCACCGTGCGCTCGATCCCGAGCGCGGCGTCTCCGCCACCTGCCCGGCGAACAGCCTCGATGGATGCGGTCACGGACTCGGGCAGCGGATCAGGCATGGCCGCGCAGGGTAGCAGGGCGAGGCGGGGCGTTGGTTCGATGCGCGGAGACCTCGTGCGCGGAGACCTCGTGTGCGGAGACCTCGTGTGCGGAGACCTCGTGCGCGGAGACCTCGTGTGCGGAGACCTCGTGTGCGGAGACCTCGTGCGCGGAGAC
>JBJTOV010000070.1:0-6523 GCA_046074745.1 Planctomycetota bacterium
GATCTCGAGCGGCCGCGCGCGGACGCTGCCGAGCACCGGCGTTTCCGGCGAGAACGCCCGGTCGAAGAGCCCGAGGCACCAGAGGATCCCGCCGTAGCTCGCGGGATCGCAGCCGTCGAGCGCGTAGCGGTCGTTGAGCCAGATCATGCGCTCGAGCGCCTGCTCGGGCGTGGCCGACCACTGCGCGATCGCCTTGCCCCAGGTCATGCGCAGGTTGTTGTGCAGCTCCCCGTGCACCACGAGCGAGCGCTGCGCGAGGTCCCACAGCGCGTCGCCCGTCGCGGCACGCGCAAGCCGGTCGGCCGAAAGCACCGTCCGCGCGTCGCCGCGGTGCTCGTCGAGCGTGCGCCGCGCCCACGCGGGAAGCGCATGCAGCGATGCATGCTCGGGCACATGCCTGCACCAGTGGTAGGAAAGCTCACGCCACACGAGAAGTTCATCGAGGTACTTGTCCGCGCCCGCCGCATGCGCCTCGCGCGCGACGCGCATCGGCGATACCATGCCGTAGTGCAGGTACGCCGACATGCGCGAGACGCCCTCGATCGCGGCGTCGTTGCGGTCCTCCGCGTAGCGCGCAAGACGCTCGGCGCGGAACGCGTTCCAGCGCGCGTAGCCCGCGGCGCCTCCGCCGCGCGTGTCGGGCACCGGAGCGATCGAGTGGTCGATGTCGAGGGCCGAGACGGTCTCGGCGACATCGAGGCGCGGCCAGTCGACCTCGGGAATGCCGTGATCGACAAGGCCCCATGGGCGCCCGCGCCAGGATGCGGTCGGCCACGCAGCGGCCACGCGCGCGGCACGCTCGCGCTCGGTCGCCTCGCGGAAGGCGAAGGCGCGGTCGTAGACGCCGTCGACGCGGTTCATCGGAACGAGGCACGCCGTGTCGACCGCGACCACCGCGCGGCCCGTGCGGCGCGCCAGCGATGCGGTCCACTCGGGAAACGGCGCGGCTGGGAAGTCTTCAGTCACGACGAGCGCGGAGCGCGACGCGAGCGCGTCGAGCGACGCCGTCGGCCGCCGCGCCACCGAAAGACCGCACGCGAACGGCACGCCGATGGCGGCCAGTTGCGCGGAAAAATCCCGATAACCCTCGATCAGGAAGGTGGCGTGACGGTCGGAAAGATACGGGTGCGAGCCCGGAAGCCCCGCAAACAAGAGGAGCGGCTTGCCGAGGCGCATGGCGAGCTCGCCCGCCGCGTCGAGCGCAGGGTTCTCGTCGGCCCGAAGCGCATGGTGCGCCCAGTAGAGGACGAACGATCCGCCCTCGTTCACTTCGCTGCCCGAAACGACCGCCGAGCGCTCGGCCAGCCGCTGGGGAAGGCCGCGGAGCAACCGCGAAAGCGAGGATGGAATCGGTCCGTCCGCGGTCACGCGCGGGCTTCGTCGAGAATCCTGCACGGATTCGCGCCGCGCCGCGCGCACATGGATTGCACACGAAGGCGGTTCCTGCGGTTCCCCCGCGACCCCGCTTGCCCGGCCGCGCCGTGGGAGTACCCTGCAGGCGCAGGAACCTGATGACCGCGCACCCGATCATCCGCAGCTCCTTCGTCGCCGCACTCGCCGCGTGGATACTGCTCTGCTGCTGCGAACGGCGCATCTACGCCGACACGCTGCTCGGTGCGCTCGGCGCAGGGCTCGCGCGATGCGCCGAAGCCGACCGGCCGGCGCCCGCGTGCTGCTCGCACTGCGCGAGCGAGGAGGGCGGCGGGCCCAACGGAGATCCCGACCATCCGCCAGAACTGCCCTGCTGCGGAAACGGGTGCTGCGACAAGGCTGCGGCACCGGCGGTCGACTTCGTGATCGCGATCGACACCGTCGGCGTTGCGGTCGAGTTCGCCACGCCCATCGGCGCGATGGCCCCCGCGCCCGATCGCGCGCGCGGGGTCCGCGACGGCCATTGCCGGCCGCCGCCATGGCGCGTGCTGATCGAGACTGCGCGGCTCCGGATCTGAACGAGCGACGACGCCATGCGTTCGTTGCCTGCTTTCGTTCCGGAGCATCTCCATGATCACACGATTCGCCTGCCTCGCGGCTGCTGTCCTCGCAGCCACCTCGTGCTCGAGCACCCCGCATCGCGCCGTTGCGCCGTGCGCACCCCCCGTGGCGCCCACATTCGACGGGCCGCTCACGCCCGAGCAAGCCGCCGCGGCGGCCGTCGCGCGTTCGCCGCGCGTCGAAGCCGCCGCCGCACGGCTGCGCGCCGATGAATCGCGCGCCCGCGCCGCCGCGCTTCCGCCCGATCCGACCATCGTGCTCGCGACGGGCATTCCGCTCGACGATGCGAGTTCCGCGCCCGTGCGCGTCTCGATCATGTCGGGAATCTCCTGGCTGTTCACGCGCAACGCTGCGACCGAAGCCGCGCGGACACGCTGCCAGGCCAGCGCCGCGATGCTCGTGGCCACCGCCGCAGAGGTGGCCGCCGAGGCGCGCATGCTCGTCGCTTCCGCGATCGCGGCCCGCGCGGGCGCCGACGCCGCAACGCGCGCGGCCGAGGCCGCGCGCAGGCTCGTCGAGAGCGATGACGCGATGCTCCGTCATGGCGAGCTCGCGCCCTTCGAACGCGAGCGCCATCTCGCGATGGCTGCGCGCGCGCAGGCAGAGGCCGCGGGGCTTGCCGCCGAGGCCGAGGCCTTCGAGGCTGCGCTGCGTTCGCTGCTTGCGATCGACTCCCTGCCACCGCTCGCCGATGACCAGGAGTCGCATGCCACCTTCGCTGCGGACTCGCTCGTCCCCGCCGAGATTGCCGCCGCGCGGCGCGCGGTTGCCGAAGCCGATGATGCGCTCGCCGCCGTCCGCGCCGACGGACTCGTCGAGGCCAGCATCGGCTTCGAGCGCGACATGGAGGGCGACGAATCGGTCGCGCTCGAGGCGCGCGTGTCCCTGCCCGCCGCGCGGCGACCGCATCTCGCGCAGGCGCTCGAGGCCGAGGCGACGGCAGCGCGCGCAGATCTCGCCGAGGCCGAGCGCAGCGCTGCGCTTCGCATGAGCGAGGCGCGCCGCAACGCTTCGGCACGGCTTGCGGCGCGTGATGCACTCGAGTGCGCCGCGCGCGCGGGCACCGACATGCACCGCGCTTCGCTCGCCGCGCTCGCTGCGGGCGAGGTCGCCCGCCATGAAGCCGACCTCATCGAGCTCGATTCGCTCGAGCTCTCGGTGCGGGCCGCACGCGCAGCCATCGAACTGGCCGCCGCGCGCCGAGACCTTCAGCGGCTGCTCGTTCCCGAAGCACACGATCGTATCAACGACGACACCCGCACCGGAGCCACGCCATGACCACGCCACGCCAGCCCACGATTCGGATCGTCGCGCGCTATGTCGTGCCAGCGCTGCTCTTTGCCGCCACAGGCGCCATACTCGCGGTCGCGCTGCGCGACGCGCTCTCCACTCCGCGCGAGGCCGTCGTGGTTCCTGTCGCGATCGCGCCAAGCATGGCCGCGACCGACGGCGCGGGGGGCGGCCTGCAGGCGCCCGGCTGGATCGAGCCTGCGCCGTTCGCGACCGATGTGCCTGCGCTGCGCGCGGGAACGGTTTCGGAGGTCCTTGTGCTCGAGGGCGCGCGCGTCGCGAGGGGAGATGCCGTCGCGCGGCTCGACGACGCGGCGGAGCGCGTCGCGCTGCGGCTCGCGGACGCGGAGGTTTCCGCTGCGGACGCCGCCGTGGATCTTGCCGCGGCGACGCTTGCGGCCGCGGAGCGGACGCTGACGCTTGCCACCGACGCCGCGCGCGCGCTGCGTGTGGCCGAAGCGGAAGTCGGCGAAGCCGCGGCGATGGTCGCGCGCGCCGCCGCGGAATTCACCGAGGCCGACGCCATGCACCGCGACGCACGCGACGCCTACGAGCGGAAGTCGCTCCTTGTCGCGACAGGCGGCGCAGCCGAGGGCGAGGTGCGGCGTCTCGGGCTGCAGGCCGACGCGCTGCGCGCGAAGCTCGAGGCCGTCCGTGCCGAAGGAACAGCGCGCGAGGCGCGGCTTGCCGCGGCCATCGCCACGCGCGACGCGGCGAGCGTCGTGCTCCGCGGGCGCGTCGAGGAAACGCGCGCGCGCGACGAGGCCCGCGCCTCTCTTGCGGCCGCGAAGGCGACGCGCGACGCGAGGTCGGCCATGCGCGACGCGGCCGCGCTCGCGCTTGAACGCAGCACCGTGGTCGCTCCGTGCGACGGAACGGTGCTCGTGCGCCACGCGCGCCCGGGCTCGCGTGCGGGCGGCGAGATGCCCGTGCTGACGCTCTACGAGCCCGCGTCGCTGCAGGTCCGCTGCGATGTGCCGCTCCGCGATGCGGCGCGGCTCTCGATCGGTCTGCGCGCCGAGATCCGCGTCGATGCGCTCGGCGACCGCGTCTTCGCGGGCCGCGTGACCCGCATCGTGCCGCTCGGCGACCTGCAGAAGAACACGGTGCAGTGCAAGGTCGCGATCGAGTCGCCCGACGAAGCGCTGAAGCCCGACATGCTCGCGCGCGTACGCATCCTCGACGCGGCGCACGGCGCGGACGGTGGGGCCGCGCGCGGCGCCGAGGGCGTGCTCGCCCCCGAGGACGCTTTGCGCAGGCTCGAGGACGGGCGCGTGCAGGTGCTGGTCGCGGTCCCTGATGGGCGCGCCGCGCGCACGGAACTGCGCGAGATCGCGCTCGGACCCGCGCGCGCCAACGGCTGGGTCGAGGTCTCGCGCGGCCTCTCCGCGGGCGACCGCGTGGTCACCGACGCGACGGTCGGACCGGGCGAGCGCATCGCCCCCCGCGAGAAGCTGCGCGAGGCGGCGCCATGAGCGATGAAGCGTTCATTTCCTGCCGAGCGCTGACGAAGGTCTATCGCCGCGGCGCCGAGCAGATCCTGCCGCTCCGCGACCTCGATCTCGACATCGCGCGCGGCGACTTCGTGTCGCTGATGGGCCCGTCTGGATCCGGGAAGACCACGCTGCTCAACCTGCTTGCGGGGATCGACTCGCCCACCTCTGGTTCGCTCGCGATCGCGGGACGCGACATCGCGCGCATGTCGCGCGACGCCCTCGCCGCGTGGCGCGCCACCGAGGTCGGCATCGTGTTCCAGTCGTACAACCTGGTTCCCGTGCTCACGGCGTTCGAGAATGTCGAGCTTCCGCTGCTGCTGCAACGGCTTTCGCGGCGCGAACGCGCGACGCGCGTCGATGCGGCGCTTGCCACGGTCGGGCTCACCGACCGCGCGTCGCACTTCCCGCGCCAGATGTCGGGCGGACAGGAGCAGCGCGTGGCGATCGCGCGCGCGATCGTGGCCGAGCCCCCGCTGCTTCTCGCCGACGAGCCGACGGGCGACCTCGACCGCGCCAGCGCGGACGCGGTGCTCGACCTGCTCGAGCGCCTGAACCGTGACCGCGGGGCCACGGTCGTGATGGTGACGCACGACCCGCAGGCCGCGGCGCGGGCGCGCACGCGGCTCCACCTCGACAAGGGCGCGCTCGCGGCGGTCGAGCGTGGCGAAGGAGCGCGTGCATGAAGCCGCTCGGGCCCGCGGTGCTCGCGCGCACGGCCGCGCTCTCGGTGCGCATGCTGCTTCGCCAGCGCGTGCGCTGCGCGCTCACCGTGCTCGGCATCGCCGTCGCGTCGTTCCTGCTCTGCGCCGAGCGCGCCGTGCATGCAGGCGTGCGCGAGGCGACCGAGGCCGACGGCCGCGAGACCAGGCTGATCGTCTATCGCGCGAACCGCTTCTGCCCGTTCACGAGCCGCATTCCCGAGCGCTACGCCGACGAGGTGGCGCGCATTCCGGGCGTGGCCAGCGCGGTGCCGATGCAGATCGCGGTCTCGAACTGCCGCGCGAGCCTCGATGTCGTTGTGTTTCGTGGCGTGCGCGCCGAGGATGCGCGGCGCGCGCTCGCGCCTCGGCTGTCGTTCGACGCGGGTTCCATGGAGGAATTCCTGGCGCGCGGCGATGCGGCGCTCGTTGGCCGCGCGCTGGCGCAGCGGCGCGGGCTCCGCGTGGGCGATCGCTTCCAGTCGGCGGGAATCGCGGTCACGGTCGCGGGAATCGTCGGAAGCGACGGGATCCAGGACCGCAACACCTGCTTCGTGCAGCTGCCGTTCCTGCAGGACGCCTCGGGCGGCGCGCAGGGCGGCGATGTCACGCAGCTTGAGGTCGAGGTCGCGGATCCCGCGGCGCTGCAGCAGGTCGCGCGCGCGATCGACGCGCGCTTCGCGGCCGACCGCGCCCCGACCTCGACGCGCGCCGAGAAGGAGTTCGCGGCGCGTGCGGCGATGGACCTCGTCGCGATCGCGGCGTTCGCGGGTTGGCTCGGACTCGGCGCGATGGCCGCGGTGTTCGCACTCGTCGCGAACGCGATCGTGCTCTCGCTCGAGGGACGCGTGCGCGAGATCGCGCTGCTTCAGTCGCTTGGATTCCGCGGGGCGCTCGTCGCGTGGTCCGTCCTGGTCGAGGGCCTCGTTCTCTCCGTCGCGGGTGCGGCGCTTGGCGCGGGCGCGGCGCACCTGACGCTCGCGCTCGGCGAGTTCAGCATGGGCGCCGAGGGCGTGCTCGTCGAGTTCGCGCCTTCCGCGGAGGTCG
>JBJTOV010000071.1:0-12024 GCA_046074745.1 Planctomycetota bacterium
GTGGGACTGGGTGAAGACGCCGTCGGGAACCGCCGCCGAGACCGAGACGCATCTCAAGAACGGCCGCCTGTGGCAGTACATCGGCAGCTTCGAGGTCTACAAGAGTCCGTTCGATCCGTTCCCATCGCCGCCGCCGGGCGCGACCGTCGCCAACGGCAGCACCAGGATCCGGACCTATTCGTTCAATGCGTTCATCTCGACCGGCGAGGGCTTCATGTGGGCCGGCCCGCCGAACTGGCAGGTGAACACGATGGGCAAGATCCCGCTTCCCGCCGAGACGATCGTGACATGTCTCGAGTACGACCACCGCGGCTACAACATCAACGGCTTCGGCATCAATCTGTCGGGAAACGGCATCTGGGTCGACAAGTTGGCGGCATGGCACCCGAGTCACTGGAACTTCACCTTCGCCGATGGTTCGGCGGTGTCGCAGAACGCGTTCGCGAAGCAGAAGGACATCGACTACTTCATGACCCTGCCGCAGAACGACATCTACTGGCCGGGTCCCGACTACGAGTGGGTGCGCAGGCGTCTCGCGCCGGGGCTGACGCCATGAGGCGTCTCGCGCTGCTGCTGGGGTGCGCTGCGTTCGTGCAGGGCTGTGGCGAGGAACGCAACTACAACTTCGGTGTGCCTGGCTCGTCGATGGACTCTGCGTCGTCGGCAACGATCCCTGCCGCATCGGCTCCGTGGTCGGAAGCTGCGGGCGCGGAGTCTGCGGCGGCTTCGCCGATGGGCGCGCCCGCGCGACGCGAGGACGCCCCGCGGACGACGGGCGCGAGCGATCGCGGCGCGGTGCGGGCTTCCGCATCGGAGTCCTCGGCGCCGGCGCAGGGATCGAGCAGTTCGGCTGCTGCTGCCGCGGCGGGAGAGGCGGTTTCCTCGGGCGGAGCGAGCGCGGAGGAGCCGTTCAAGGCACTGGCGCGCGACTCGCGGTTCAACGAGTTCCGCAGCATGTCGTCCCGCTACATGCAGCTGAAGCGGGAGCTGTATCCGTTGGGCGTGAAGCTTGCGGACGGAAGCGCGTCCGACGACGAGCGGAGGCGCTACTACGCGCTCGAGTCGCGCGTGGAGGAGGCGTGGAAGCCGGTGAACGCGTACATGTGGGACGAGCGCTGGAGCGAGGATGACCGCGCGGCGATGGGGTGGATCCTGTACGGCGACATGCAGCCGCCACGCTCCTGACGAACGGTGCCTGGCACCTCCCTGGCACCTCCCTGGCGCACCCGGCACCTCCGCGGCACCGTGTTAGTTTGCCAGGGCACGACCCGAAACATAACTTCATTGTGCGGATCGATCGGCGAAAGTGCGTGCGTCGTGACGGAATGTAAGGTTTGTCGAATGTGTTACATCGGTGCCGCGCACGTGCCGGGTACGCCAGGGAGGTGCCAGGCAGGTGCCAGGCACCGTTCGGAGTAGAGTGGGGGCATGGCGCCTTCCGCCCTCGCGGCGTTCGTTCTCTGCTCATGCGTGCTGCCGCCGTCTTCGGCGGACTCGCTCGACTCCACCCGCGCCGCTCTCGATGCAGCCCGCGCGCGCGTCGCCGCGCAGGTTGCCGCATTTCACGATCCCGTCGGGCCCCGCACCTGGATCGATGGGTCGCGGCTCTGGTACGCGGAAACTGCGCGCGATGGCGCGCGGCGCTGGTGGCTGTGCGATGCGTCGCGCGAGCACGCCGATTCACGCGCTCCGCTCTTCGACCATGCCGCGGTCGCCGCCGTGCTCGGGGGCGCCATCGCCGCCGACCGGCTTCCCGTGCGCGGCGTCTCCGTCGATGGCTCCCGCGTCGCGATCGCGCTCGAAGGGCGCGACGAAGCTGTCGTCTGCGCGCTCGGCGGCGCGGTCATCGCGGAAAGCGACCCGTCGGCGCGCGTCCTGCTCGAGACCTCGCTGCGGCCCGGCAAGCGGCGGAGCAGGGGACAGGGCGCATCCACGCACCTCGTCTTCGTGAACCGTCTCACCGAGCCCGTCGACATCGCCTGGATCGACCGCGGGATGGCCGAGCGCCCCTACGGACGCATCGAGCCCGGCGCGACGCGCAGGCAGCAGACCTTCGGCGGCCATGCGTGGTTCGTGCGCACCGCGGCGGGGCGCGAGCTCGGCCATGTCGTCGCGACCGATGTCGAGCGCACCGTCGCGATCGGCGACCCGCCCCCCGCGGAGCCCGAGCCGGTCGACACCCTCGACGGACAGAAGGACGCGCCCGAGCCCGCCGCGCGTCCCGCCACGCCCGCGCCGCTGCCGCGACCCGACATCGCCCGCGACGGTGCAAACCTCGTGTTCCGCCTCGACGGCACCGAGTTCTTCCGCACCACCGACGGCTCCGAGCGCGATGCCTACGACGCGCACTGGCTCTCCCCCGCGGGCGACGCCGTCCTCGCGCTCAAGATCCGCCGCGCGCCGCCGCGCCCCGTGCACATCGTCGAGCCCGCGCCCAAGGACCAGCTGCAGCCGAAGCTGCGCACGCTGAACTACACGAAGCCCGGCGACGACATCGATCGCCCCGCGCCGCGGCTCTTCCGCATCGACCGCGCGAGCGGCCGCGCCACCGCCCGCGAGCTCCCCCTCGACGCGGCGCTCTTCCCCACGCCGTGGTCGATCGACCGCATTCGCTTTCTTCCCGGCGGCCGCGAGGCGGCGTTCCTCTACAACGCGCGCGGCCATCAGACCGTGCGCCTCGTCGCGGTCGACCTCGCCACCGGCGCCACCCGCGCCATCGCCGAGGAGCGCTCACCGACCTTCGTCGACTACACCAACAAGATCTGGATGCACTGGCTCGACGAAACAGGCGAGCTTCTCTGGATGACCGAGCGCACGGGCACCAGCCAGCTCCTCCTGATCGACACCGCGACCGGCGCGGTGAAGCGCGAAGTCACCCGCGGCCCCGCGCTCGTGCGCCGCGTCGACTATGTCGACCCGCGCGCGCGCACCATCGACCTTGCGCTCATGGGCCACGATCCCGCGCAGGACCCGTACCACATCCACCACGCCCGCGTCGCCATCGACAGCGGCGACATCGTCATGCTCACCTCGGGCGACGGCACCTGCCGTGTCGACTTCTCGCCCGCCCGCAGCGCCCTCATCTCTGTGCGCGCCCGCGCCGACCTGCCGCCCGTCTACGAGCTCCGCCGCGCCCGCGACGGCGCCGTCGTCGCCAGGCTCGGCGCCGCCGACGACTCCGCCATGCGCGCCGCGGGCTGGACCGCGCCCGAGCGCTTCGTCGCCAAGGGCCGCGACGGCACCACCGACATCTGGGGCCTCGTCTTCCGCCCGAGCGGCTTCGACCCCGCGCGCCGCTACCCCGTCATCGAGAACATCTATGCCGGCCCGCACGGCCAGCATGTGCCGAAGTGGTTCGACCTCTCGAGCCGCTCGCGCGAGTACGCCGAACTCGGCGCCATCGTCGTCCAGATCGACGGCATGGGCACCAACTGGCGCGGCAAGGCCTTCCACGACCTCTGCTGGAAGAACCTGAAGGACGCGGGGTTCCCCGACCGCATCGCGTGGCTTCGCGCCTTCGCCGCACGCGAGCCCGCGGCAGACCTCGCGCGCGTCGGCATCTTCGGCGGCAGCGCGGGCGGGCAGAACGCCATGCGCGCCGTGCTCGACCACGCCGACTTCTACCGGGTCGCCGTCGCCGACTGCGGCTGCCATGACAACCGCATGGACAAGATCTGGTGGAACGAGCAGTGGATGGGCTGGCCGGTCGACGAAAGCTACGCCGACAACTCGAACATGGAGCACGCCTCGCGCCTCGGCGGCGCGCTCATGCTCGTCGTCGGCGCGCTCGACGAGAATGTCGATCCGGCAAGCACCATGCAGGTCGCGCAGAAGCTCATCGAGGCGGGCAAGGACTTCGAGCTCCTCGTCATGCCCGACACAGGCCACGGCGCCGCCGAAACCGCCTACGGCAACGCGCGCCGCGCGCAGTTTCTCTTCGAGCACCTCGGCGGCCCGCGCTGAGCGCCGCGCCGTCGGCCCCGCGCCGCCCCTCGCGCTATCGTGCGTGCATGACGCGCCTCGCCACGCTGCTTCCGCTGCTCGCGCTCGCCGCCGCGCCCTGCACCGCACTCGCAGCCGCGCCCGCGCACGCAGCGCCGCCCACGCGCACGCGCCCGAACATCGTCTTCATCATGTCGGACGACCCCGGCAAGCAGGCCACCTCGTGCTACGGCGCGAAGGCCGCGCCCGGCATCATCCCGACGCCGGGGATCGACCGCCTCGCCCGCGAGGGCAGGCGCTTCGACCGCGCGTGCGTCACCAACGCGATCTGCGGCCCGTCGCGCGCGGTCATGCTCACGGGCAAGCACTCGCACGCGAACGGCTTCGCCCGCAACGACCAGAAGTTCGACAACACGCAGCAGACCTTCCCCAAGCTCCTGCAGGCCGCGGGCTACCGCACCGAGGTCGTGGGCAAGTGGCACCTCGAGAGCGATCCGACCGGCTTCGATCACTGGGATATCCTCGTCGGACAGGGCGACTACTGGAACCCGACCTTCGTCGTCGACGGCGTGCGCACGACGCGCGAGGGCCACGCCACCGACCTCATCCACGCGAACGCCCTGACGCGCCTCGAATCGCTGGCCGCGGGCGCCAAGGCGGGCCAACCCTTCGCGCTCCTCGTCCACCACAAGGCCCCGCACCGCAACTGGATGCCATGCGAGCGGCACCTCGGCCTGTTCGCCGACGCGACCATCCCCGAGCCCCCGACGCTCTTCCTCGACCCCGCCGCGCGCAGCCCCGCGGGCGCGCTGCAGGCCATGCAGATCGACCGCGACCTGACCTGGGAGTACGACCTCAAGGTCCCCGTCGCGCGGCTGTTTCCCGACCGCCCGAAGGGCAACCTCGACCAGTGGATGTCGAACGAACTTGCGCGCATCCCGGCCTCGGCGCGCGCCGCGGTCGAGGCCGCCTACAGGGCCGAGAACGACGCGCTCGCCGCCGCCTTCCCCTCGATGGCCGCGCGCGTGCAGACCCAGTGGAAGTTCCAGCGCTACGCCAAGGACTACCTGCGCACCGCGCAGGGCGTCGACGACTCGGTGGGCGGCATCCTCGACGCCCTCGATCGACTCGGCCTTGCCGACGACACGATCGTGGTCTACACGAGCGACCAGGGCTGGTATCTCGGCGAATACGGCTGGTACGACAAGCGCTGGATGTACGACACCAGCTTCCAGATGCCGCTTCTCGTGCGCTGGCCGGGCATGGTGGCCGCGGGCAGCGCGACGAAGGCCATGGTGCAGAACCTCGACTTCGCTCCCACCTTCCTCTCCGCCGCAGGCGTGCCCGTGCCCGCCGCCATGCAGGGCGAGAGCCTGCTTCCGATCCTGCGCAACGGCGACGGCGCGATCGAGGGCTTCCGCCCGTCGGTCTACTATCGATTCGAGGAGTCGAAGGGACCTCACACCGTGCCGCGCCACGAGGGCGTCGCCACCGACGGGGCGAAGCTGATCCGCTTCCTCGACCTGAAGGGCGCCGACGGAGGGCCGCTCCTCGAGCTCTATGTGACGCGCTTCGACCGCATGGAGGTGAACAACCTTGCCGACGATCCCGACCACGCGTCGCTCCGCGAGGCGATGCTCGCCGAGCTCGAGAAGGCACGCGCCCGCTACGGGGTTCCCGCCGAGCCGGCGCTCACGCCCTCGAAGGGCTGAAACGGCTTCGCGCGCGAGTTTGCGAATCCGCTGATTTTCACCATTGACAGTCGGAGGCGCCTTCGTACCCTCCGCGCCCGCGACGGTCACAACTTGGAAACGCGATGGGAAACAGGCGAGCGTCCGCGTGGGCGTTTCGTCGGCAGCCTGCGCTCGGCGCGCAGGCTGAAGCGTTGTGCGCCGGGTGGCGCACGACGCGGGCCCGAAGCGCAGGATCGCTGCCGTTGCGGGAAACGCAGGGAGGCGTCATGTCGGAGTCGAATGCTGGAAGGGCCGCTGGCGGTGGCAGCGGCGGGGGATGCGATGGTGGTCGTGAGCCGCATGATCACGGGGCGCATGAACCCAGGCCGCATGATCACGGGGCGCATGAACCCGGGACGCATGAACTCCGGACGGCGGCCTGCTGCAACTCCGCACCGCGCGGCCTCGCCTCGCGCGTCGCCGCGTGGGTGGCGAAGCCGGGCGCGGGGGTGTTCCTGCTCGGCGCGTGCATCGCGTTCGCCGTGCTCGGCGCCAGCGACAAGATCGGGCTCGCCGTGCGCACCATGAAGCAGGAGAATGTGATCCGCGTGAAGGGCGTGGCCGAGCTCGACATCGCGAGCGACCGCGGCGCGTGGTGGACGGGGGTGAGCGGTCGCGCGCCGACGCTTGCCGAGGCGGATGCGGGCCGCGAGCAGGCGATGGCGGCGCTGCGCGCGTTCGTGCTCGCCAAGGGCTTCACCGACGACGAGCTTTCCGTGGGCAGCGTCTCGATCTCCAAGGTCTACAAGCGCGACGAGAAGGGCAACGCGACCAACGAGCTCGAGGCCTATGTGCTCTCGCAGAGCCTCGGCGTGCGCTCGTCGAAGCTCGAGCTCATGCGGAAGGCCGCGAACGAAGTCACGGGCGCGCTTGTCAAGCAGGGCTTCGAGGCCTCGACCGGCACCCCGAGCTTCACGGTGAGCACGATCGAGAAGACGAAGCTCGACCTCCTCGAGAAGGCGACCGCCAACGCCTACGAGCGCGCCCAGACGCTCGCCCGCGGCTCGGGCAGCGCCGTTGGCGGCCTGGTGAGCGCCTCGCAGGGCGTGTACCAGATCGTCGCGCGCGGCAACGCGGGCTCGAGCGAGTACGGCGAGTATGACACCGACACCATCGACAAGACGGCGCGGGTCGTGGTCACACTCGAGTACGCGGTGCGCTGATCAGCCTGTCCAGTTCCCGAGCAAACGCGCAAGGTCCCCGGCGTCGGTCGTGCCGTCCGAGTTCAGGTCGGTGATGCAGTAGCCCGTCGAAGGATCAGGATCGTTGCAGGAGCCCCATGCGGAGAGAAGAGTCGCCAGGTCTTGCGCGTTGACCGCGCCGTCGAGGTTGAAGTCCTCGGCGGCGCGGTTCATTTTCGCGGCATCGATCGCCGAGATCAGGCCGTATCCGCGGATGAAGAGCGGGTCGTGCGTTCCCGCCGCGACGAAGCCGCTCGCCGACTGGAAGAGCGCCGACCGCAGCGCATCGACGCCGAGCTCGCCGCGCGCCTGCAGGACGAGCGCCGCCGCGCCCGCCACGAGCGGCGTCGACAGGCTGGTGCCGCTGACCGCGGAGTACCCCGTGGTGTTCGTCGAATGGACGGTCGCGACCGACACGCCGCACGCCATCACCTCGGGCTTCACGCGGCCGTCGGCCGAGGGCCCGTCCGAACTGAACGACGCGGTCGCCCCCGACAGGTCGGCGGCGCCGCACGAGATCACCCGCAGCGCATCGGCGGGGGCGAGCAGGTGGTTCGTGGCGGGGTCGGAGTCATGCCCTTGGTTTCCCGCAGCGGTCACGCACACCAGTCCGTTCGCGGTGGCGATGTTCACGGCAACCGTGGTGATCGCGGTCGCGCCGTCGAGGTCCTCGGGCAGATACCAGTCGATGTAGCCGAGCGAACTCGTGGCGACATCCGCGCCATGCATCTCGACGAACTCGAGGCCCGCGACATAGAAATCCTCCTCGACCACCGTCTCGGTGGCGTACGCCTCGGTCTTGGCGAGCACGAAGCGCGCGCCGTACGCGGCCCCCACGGCCGCCCCCGGCCTGTAGGCGGCCATCGTTCCGAGGATCCAGGTGCCGTGCTTGTGCTGGTTGGGGTCGTCACCCGTCTCGATGTCGGTGTTCGCATCGTTCGACACGAAGTCCCACTCGGCGATCACATCGAGCGGATGCTCGGCCGAAAGAAACGCCTCGTGCACGCGGCGGAAGCCCGTGTCGAGCACGCCGATCACCATGCCTTCGCCGTGGAAACCGCGCGCATGCATCGAAGGCACGCCGATCTGCCCGAGCTGCGCGTCCATGAAGCCGTAGCCGCCGCCCGATACGCCGCCCTCGAGTGGCGCCGCGCCGTCGGCGGCATCGGGCCGCGACGCATGCAGCGGCCACGCCGCGCGCACGAACGGCAGCCGCAGGATCGCACGCAGCTCGGCCTCGCTCGCCTCGACCGACACGCCGTTCATCCAGCGGCTTTCGGCGCGGTAGTGGGCGCCCGTTCCGAGAAGCGCCGCGACACGGGCGGGATCGACGGGAAGATCGCGCGCGTCGACCAGGCCTGGCAGGGTGCGCATCCGCGTGCGCCGCTCGAGCGCGCGCTGGGACAGCGGGGTGTGCTCGGGCCGCACGCCGCCCTTCGGGATCGCCTTGTCGGTCAGGCTGATCCACATCGCGCGTCGCGGCGCGTCGGGCGCGGCAGCGGCTGGCAGGGCGAGCAGCAGGGCGGTCGAGGCTGCAGAGGTCGAGGCTGCACAGGTCGAGGCTGCACAGGTCGAGGCTGCAGAGGTCGAGGCTGCATGGGTCAAGGCCGCACAAGTCAAGGCTGCACAAGTCAAGGCTGCGGAAATCATGCCCGAAAGGTACACCGCTCCACGCGCCGTGAAAGCCGCGAGGCGACGAAAGCCCGAAGAGCCGCGAACTTCCGCACCCCCGCCGCGTGGTCAGGGGTTGCGGCGGTCGTAGAGGTAGAACGCCACCGTGAACACGAGCGCGATCGCAAGGGTGACCGCGCTTCCCGGCCGCGTGGGCAGCGTGATCATGCAGCTCGCACCGTAGATCAGCAGGTTGGTCAGCAAGAGCGCTGCGATGTAGGTGACCACCAGCGCGCCCAGCGCGCCGAGCGCCGACTGCGCCTTCGCGCCGCGATCAGGCTTGTTGTTCGATCGATCCGCCATGTTCATCCTCCCGAGGGTTGCGCGCGGACATCCGCGTCACCGACGCCTTGACCGCGGTTCAGCCGCGCCCTGCGCACGAACATCCACACGCCCACCACCAGCACGCCGAGCGCCGCCGCGTGATACCCGCCGAACGAGTCGGTCCAGCGGTGGTCGTCGCGCCAGTACTCGTGCGCGAAGCGGAACGCGCCGTATGAGATCAGGTACAGGTTGAATCGCTGCGTGCGCATCCAGCCGAAGCGCGCCGCGGCCAGCGACCAGCACAGGAACGCCAGGTTGAACCCGAGCTCGAGCTGCGCGCTCGGCACTCGGGCGGCTCCATCGGCGTCGGTTGCCGTCCACCAGGCCGCCTCGCACGCAACCCCGGGGCAGCACCCCGCGTGCA
Source organism: Planctomycetota bacterium (assembly GCA_046074745.1). Classification (GTDB taxonomy): domain Bacteria; phylum Planctomycetota; class Phycisphaerae; order Phycisphaerales; family SM1A02; genus QWPT01. The sequence continues at coordinate 9,216 of JBJTOV010000071.1, forward strand.
CGCATCCGATGCGCCCGATCGCAACCGCAAGCGGCACCGTGATCGCGAACGCATCGCCCGTCGCGGTGCGTACGCCGAGCCGCGCCTTCGTCCACTCGACCGCGAGGGTTCCGCCCACGAGCGCACCCGTAACCGAGCGGCCCGACACGAGCGCCATCCAGTCGTCGCGTCGATGCCAGCCCTCGGCGACAAGGAACGCGAGCTTCGCCCCGACGAACGCACCGCCGATCGCGGCGAGGAACACGAGCACCAGCCGCCCATCGCGCACGCCCTGCGCGCGGTGGAAGCGGTCCCACACCATCGCCGAGGCGGCGATCGCCACCACCGTGAGCGCGAGGTAGAGCGGGCTGCCCGTCACGCGGGCACGATACTTGTGCCGCGCGCCGCGCGCCGCGACAATCGGCGCATGCTGCTCGCCACGATCGCCGCAGGCCTCGCGTCGTGCCTCCACGGACCCGCGCCGACGGCCTGCGCCGACGATCGCCCGAACATCGTGCTCTTCCTCGTCGACGACCTCGGGCAGCAGGATGTGTCGGTGCCCATGCTCGCCGAGCGAAGCGCGCTGAACGCACGCTTCCGCACGCCGAACCTCGAGCGATTGGCCGCGCGCGGCGTGCGCTGCTCGAACGCCTACGCCGCCGCGCCCGTCTGCACGCCCTCGCGCACCGCGATCCTGACGGGGCAATCGCCCGCGCGCACCCACATCACCTACTGGACGCTGCGCAAGGACACCGACCAGTCGTCGCCGCACGAGCGGCTTCTGCCGCCCGCGTGGGAGATGAATGGCCTGCAGCCCTCGCCCGAAGTCCTGCCCGACCTCCTGCCCGAGCGGCTGCGCGCGGCGGGCTATGCCACCATTCACGCGGGCAAGGCGCACTGGGGCGCGCTCGGCACCGATGGCTCCGACCCGCTGCGCATGGGCTTCGAGCGCAACATCGCGGGCCATGCCGCGGGCGCGCCCGGCTCGTTCCTCGGCACCGACCACTTCAAGGAGGACGCCGCGCGCAAGCGTGGCAGGATCGACCCCGCGCAGGCCGCGGCAAGCGTGTGGGATGTGCCCGGGCTCGAGCGCTGGCACGGAAAGGATGTGTGGCTTGACGACGCGATCGCGCGCGAGGCGTGCGACGCGCTCTCGGCGGCGGTCGCGTCGGGCAAGCCGTTCTTCCTGTCGTTCTGCCCGTACGGCGTGCACACGCCGATCATGGCTGACCCGCGCTTCGCGGGCGATTTCGCCGGCCTCGACCCGACCGAGCGCGCATACGCCACCATGGTCGCGGCGGTCGACGAGGCCCTCGGGCAAGTCGTGGCGCGCTGCGAGTCGCTCGGGGTGCTCGACCGCACGGTGATCGTGTTCACCTCCGACAACGGTGGCCTTTCGGCGCACGCGCGCGGCGCCGCGCCCGACGGCAGCACCGCCCACCGCCACAACGCGCCGCTTCGCTCGGGCAAGGGGTCGGCCTATGAAGGCGGGCTGCGCGTGCCGTTCGTGGCGGCGGGGCCGGGCGTTTCGGCGCGTTCCGCGCCCGTCGATGTGCCGATCGTCGGGACCGACCTCTACCCCACGCTGCTTGGGTTCGCGGGGCTGAAGCCGCGCGACGGCCGCGCGTGCGACGGCGCGGACCTGCGCGGCCTCTTCAGCGGAGAGAACGCGCCCGCCGAACGCGCGATCGTGTTCCACCAACCGCACAAGTGGGGGCCGATCGGCCCGGGCATCGAGCCGTTCACCGCGGTGCGCTACGGGCGCTGGAAGCTGATCTGGTTCCACGACCCGAGCCGTGCCGCGGGCGCGTTCGAGCTGTACGACGCCGCGACCGACCCCGCGGAGGCGGCGGAGGCCTCGGCCCGCGAGCCGGCGCGGCTCGCTGCGATGAAGGCGCTGCTTGCGGAGCAGTTCACCGCGCTTGCCGCGCAGCCCTCGCGGGCGCGGGCCGACGGAAGCCCGATCATGCCGCCCTCGGGCGCAGCGGCTCCGGAGTCGAGCCTCGATCGAGGAACCGCCGAGCATCCGCCGCCGACGCGCCGATGATCGAACCATGCACGAAGCCTCGACCCATCTTCCCGAGGGCTACCGGATCCGCACCATGCGCGCCGAGGACCACGCCCAGGTCTCGGCGATCTGCGCGACGGTCTACCCCACCGAGCGCCCCTACACCGAAGGCGAACTTTCGCGCCACCAGCAGCTCTTCCCCGAGGGGCAGTTCGTGGTCGAGCACATCGCGAGCGGCCAGGTGGCGGGCGCGCACTTCACGCTCATCCTGTTCCTGGCGCACTTCCACATCGACGACGCGTGGGACACCCTGACCGCGGGCGGCACCTTCGACGACCACGATCCGAGCGGTCACACGCTCTACGGCGCCGACCTCTTCATCCACCCCGCGCACCAGCACCACGGGCTCGGACGCGCGCTCACGGTGGCGGCGCGCGAACTCACCCAGGCCCTTCGCCTCTGGAGAATGGTCGGCGGCAGCCGCATGCCCGGCTACGGGGCACGGGCGAGTTCGATGGGCCCCGACGACTACATCGGCCGCGTCCGCAGCACCGAGCTCGTCGACCCCGTGCTGACGGCGCACCTGCACGACGGCTGGGACGCCATCACGGCCATCCGCGGCTACCTGCCGCACGACGAAGAGAGCGCGGGTTGGGCCGCGGTGATCCAGTGGGTCAATCCCTCGGCACCGCCGCCCGCGTCGGCCGATCTCGGGCGGCTTCCTCACCGACCCTGATCGCGCACGCAGATAGCGGAGTCGCGTGCCGAAACCCGAGGACGACTTCCCCGTGCTGCTCCACCGCGCCCCCCAAGACGACGGCG
>JBJTOV010000072.1:0-3583 GCA_046074745.1 Planctomycetota bacterium
TGCGAGCGCTCAAACCCAGCGCATCATTCCCACCAAAGCGAGCAAAGGCATGCTCGTGCGGCGCAGCCGCACCAGCATGCCAGTTGCGAGCGCTCAAACTAGTCCCACTTAAACACGCCCTTCTTCCAGGCATACACATACGCGATCACGCTCGTGGCCAGGAAGAAGAGGATTCGGCCGAGGTAGAGCTTGGCATCGGGGCTGCCAGGCTCGAGCTGCGAGTAGCTCACGGCCCACGGGTACAGGAAGATGATCTCGACATCGAACAGCAGGAAGGTCACCGCCATCATGTAGAAGCGCACATTGAAGCGCTTCCGGGTGGTGCCGATCGGGTCCATGCCTGCTTCGTAGGTCATGCCCTTGATCGCGCCCTCGGCGCGCGGGCCTAGGATCGTGCTCAGCACGATGTTGGCGACCACGAACACGATCGCCATCGAGGTGATGACGGCGACGGGCAGGTAGCTGAGGAGGTCTGTCTCGGCCAGCATGGAGCGGGGAAGATAGCAGAGGCCCCGCGTGCTTACATCCACGGCATTTCAGGCCGTTTTTCCGCGACCGCGAGGCGCGACTCGATGGCCATGCCCGCGCAGAGCAGCGTGGCCTCGTCGAACGGGTGCCCGATCAGCGAGATCGAGCGCGGCTGGGCGGGCGCGTCGAATCCCGCGCGCAGCACCAGCTGCGGGTGGCCCGTCGCGTTCGTGATGTACAGGAAGCCGCCCGCGAACGGCGGAAGGATGAGCGCGTCGACGCCTTCGAGCGCCGTGCGCATCCAGCGCATGAACGCGCGGCGCACGCGCTCGGCCTGCACCAGCTCGATCCCGGGCACGAACCAGGTGCGGCGGAACGAGTTCGGCCACGCCTCGTCGGCCTGCCACGAGAGCGTGTCGTCGGCGCCGCTGCGCGTCATCTCCTCGAATGCCGCCGCGGCTTCGCACATCAGGCTCGTGACGAGCACCGACGGATCGCACGGCGGCGCGAAGGTGCGCTCGACCAGCACCATTCCGGAGTCGCGCGCCGCATCGAGCGCGTTGCGCAGCGCGGCCGCAGGCCCTTCGAACCACGCCGGGTCGAACGCCACGCGCAGCCCCTTCGCCTCGCCCGCCGAGGGCGCCACGAACGGCATCGACACGCTCGACGCATCGAGGTCGTTGCCGCCGTTGATCGCCTCGAGCACGAGCCCCGTGTCGCGCACGCTGCGCGTGATCGGTCCGACCTTGTCCCACGACCAGCACAGCGCCATGGCGCCGTCGCGCGGCACGCGGCCGAAAGTGGGGCGCAGCCCCGTGGTTCCGCAGCGCACGCTTGGGCTCACGATGGAGCCGAGCGTCTCGGTGCCGATCGCGAACGGCACGCATCCCGCCGCGACCGCCGACGCGCTGCCCGCGCTCGAACCCGACGAACCCTGCTCGGCGTTCCAAGGATTGCGGCAGGTTCCGCCGAACCAGATGTCGCCGTAGGCAAGCGCGCCGACAGCCGTCTTGGCCACGCACACCGCGCCCGCGTCGCGCAGCCGCTTCACCACGGTCGCGTCGTCCGCGGGCACGCGGTCGCGCCACGGCTCGGCGCCCCAAGTGGTGGCGATGCCTGCGGTGTCGAAGAGATCCTTGAGTCCGTACGGAATGCCATGCAGCGGCCCGCGCCAGCGGCCTGCGCGCGCCTCGGCGTCGAGCGCGTCGGCCTCCGCGAGCGCGGGCTCCCCGACGAGCGTGATCACATGGTTGAGCTTCCCGCGCGAGCGCGCGAGCCGAGCGATCGAGCGCTCGACGAGCCGCCGCGAAGTCACCTTGCCGTCGCGCATCCACTGCCCGAGCTGCGCCACGGTCGCCCAGTCGAGCGCATCGTCGCCCGACGGAGCCGCCGCGCCTGAGGCCGCGGTGCCCGCGCGAACAGCGCGCGTGGCGGGCGCCTCGCCCGGCAGCAGCACGCGGAACACCTGCGCGGGCGCAAGCTGGTTGTCGATCGCACCGAAGGCTCCGCGCGCCTTGAACGCCTCGATCTGGTCGCCGATCGTGCGGGCGATCTGCGCGCGCTCCGCCGCGGTGAACGGGATTCCCGCGAACTTCTCCGCCTCGGCGACCGTCGCCGCGGTGATCGATCCGTCGGAGGCGCCCTGCGAAAGCGCCGCTGCGGCGATCGCACTCGGCACGATCGCCGTCGAGCCGCCCGCCGCGCCGAGCATGGCGAGCGAGCCAAGGAATTCACGCCGATGGGTCTCTTCGTGCATGGAAGCAGGGTATCGCCGCGCCCGCGGAGCACGGCCGCGCTTCTACGGTTCCTTCGCCACACGGAACCCCGTGAATGCGCTGCCCGTCGTCACGGGCGGGAAGTGGAAGCGGTCCGAGGACCTGCAGACTCCCGCAGGATCGATCCATCCGCCGCCGCGCAGCACGCGGTCGGTTCCCTTGGGCGGGCCGATGGGGTCCCACACCGCGCTCTCCGCGTAGTACGCGACGCCGTAGAAGTCGGCCACCCATTCGCGCACATTGCCCGACATGTCGTGAAGCCCGAAGCCATTGGGAGGCTTCAGGCCGACGCGCTTGGTGCCGAAGCCCGGCGTGCCCGACGCGCCGTTGTTCCCCGAGAACCATGCGATGAGCCCGAGCTGCGCATCGTCGTCGGTGCCGCCTGCGAGCGTGGGAGTTCCGTGGAACGCGGTCGTGGTTCCGCCGCGGCACGCATGCTCCCACTCGGCCTCGGTGAGGAGTCGCGTGCCGGTCGGCGCGAGGAACTGCCCGAGCTGGTGCCAGCTCACCTTCTCGACCGGCCGCTCGGCCGAATCCGGATACGCGGCGCCCTGGAAGAAGCTCGGATTGGCGCCCACCACCGCGGTCCACTGCCCCTGCGTGATCTCGAAGCGGCCGACATACAGCGGGTTCGCAAAGCCGACCTCGTGCACCGGGCTCTCGTCGGCCACGCAAGGCGCCGCGAGCGATGCCGAGCAGCCCATCGCGAAGATGCGCGGTGGAACGAGCACCATCTCGACCTGCGACGCGGTGTCGCGCACGCGCCACGCGAAGCCAGTGGCGCGGATCGCCGCGCGGATCGCAGCATCCGTCACCACCGCGGGGTCGGGGTAGACCTCGAGGAGCGACGCCCAGGCCGGCACGATCGCACACGGGCCCCATCCGCCGAGAAGGCCCGCGAGATCGGTCGCTCCCACGACGCCGTCGCCGTCGAGATCGGCGCCGCCCTGCGCGGAGCCCGGACCGCCCCATTGCGAGAGCAGCAGCCCAAGATCGACCGCATCGATCGATCCGTTGCCGTCGATGTCACCCGGGCACGCCTGCGCGAGCGCCGTCGATGCGGACGCGGCGAGCGCGAGCCAGGCGAAGGTTGCGGCGATGCTCTGTCGGCGGCGCATGGAAGTCGTCCGAGGCGGCGTCGCGCGCGTTCCGAGCCCGTGCGCCGCGCAACGAACCTCGCAGACGGGATCCGCGGACCGAAGCGCAAACCCGCGAGATGCGCGGCGCGCAGAGCGCTCGGGCGGCCTTCGCGCGCGGGTTCAATCGGGGCAGCCGGATTCGAACCGACGACTTCTTGCTCCCAAAGCAAGCGCTCTACCAAGCTGAGCTATGCCCCGTGC
>JBJTOV010000073.1:0-2754 GCA_046074745.1 Planctomycetota bacterium
GCGTGTGCCACAGCGACCTTCACTTCGCGCGCAACGAGTGGGGCTTCACGCAGTATCCCGTCGTGCCGGGCCACGAGATCCTCGGGCGCGTCACGCGCGTGGGCCCGAAGGTGACGAAGTTCAAGGTCGGCGACCTCGCGTCGGTCGGGTGCCTCGTCGACAGCTGCCGCACCTGCGCGCACTGCAGCCAGGGCCTCGAGCAGTACTGTACGGGCGGCGCAACCTTCACCTACAACGGCGAGGACAAGCACCTCGGCGGCATGACCTTCGGCGGCTACTCCGAGAAGGTGGTGGTCGACGAGGCCTACACGCTGCGCGTGCCCGCGAACCTCGACCCCGCGGCCGCGGCGCCGCTTCTCTGCGCGGGAATCACCACCTGGTCGCCGCTCCGCCACTGGAAGGCGGGGCCGGGCAGAAAGGTCGGCATCGTCGGGCTCGGTGGCCTCGGCCACATGGGCGTAAAGTTCGCGCGCGCGCTCGGCGCGCACACGGTGCTCTTCACGACCTCGCCCGGCAAGGTCGCCGACGGCCTGCGCCTCGGCGCGCACGAGGTGGTGATCTCGAAGGACGAGGCCGCGATGGCGGCGCACGCGGGCTCGTTCGACCTCATCATCGACACGGTGTCGGCCGACCACTCGCTCGACGCGCTGATGGCGCTCGTCAAGCTCGACGGAACCATGTGCATGGTGGGCGTGCCGCCTTCGCCGCAGCAGATCGCGGCGTTCAGCATGATCCTCCCCCGCCGGAACCTCGCGGGCTCCTGCATCGGCGGCATCGCCGAAACGCAGGAAATGCTCGATTTCTGCGGCGCGCACGGCATCGCCTGCGACATCGAGCTGATCCGCATGGACGAGATCAACGCGGCCTACGAGCGCATGCTGAAGAGCGATGTGCGGTATCGGTTCGTGATCGACATGGCGTCGCTCAAGGGCTGAGCGGCGCACGGAGTCCGCCCGCTGCGCGCTGACCGGTGACGCGCGCTCGTGCTGCGCGGGCTCGCCTGCGGAATCGCGCCGTGCGTGGAACAGCCGCTCTTCGGCCAAGATTTCGTGTGACAGCGAGGTATCGGAACACGGAGCCGGGCGGCGATTTCAATCTCCGCGGCGTTGGGTTTGATTCCGACACGGCGACGGCTCCGTCTGCACAGACGCCATACTGCGAAGGGCCGCTGGCGCGCCGAAGGGCAGCGAGCGCGGCGGCTGTTCGACGCATTCGGAGCTTGCGCCTGCATTTAGCGTCGGAGCGCACACTCGGGCTCATCGCCCCCGATCCGCTGATTCCGATGATCGAGTCACGGTGGATTCGACGGTGAATCAAGCCGCGTGAGGCGCGCGGCGACCGACTCTAGAGTTCCGCAGCCAATCTCACCGAATGCGCTCTCCCCGCAGGTGAAACTTTGTCGCTACCCTGTTGGCTCGGTGCTGCGCTCGTCCCGCGTGACGCCCACAACCAGAGGAGATTGAGATGATGGCTGTTCGTTTCGCTTCGTCGCTTGCTGCCGTATCGGCACTGTGCTCGCCCGCATTTGCAGACATCGGGTTCGAGGCCGCGATTTCGCGCGCCCGAACCTTCTCGCCGACATCGACGGTTGTCGCGGTGAGCCGCGCCGTCGATCCGAAGACCTTCGCCGATGTCTACGAGATCGAGGCCTACCAGTCGAACCTGGTGTGGAGCTTCGCGATGACCGTCGACGCCAACACGGGCTCGCCCCTCGCGATCGATCTGTTCATGATCGACCCCGTGCATCGCGCCGAGTTCGTGGCGCTCGATCAGGTGAAGGACCTTGCCACCATCGACTTCATGGACGCGGCGGCGACTGCAAACGCCTACGCCTTCGCCACGATGGACGAGGTCGTTGAGCTCGGCTTCATGGTCGAGGGCGGCGAACTGGCGGGCGACCCTGTGTTCCTCGTCTACGAGGTGGTCTACAACAACGGCAACGCCGTGCTCATCGACGCGGTGACGGGACAGGTGTTCCAGGATGCCGGCGATGGCGGCAAGGGTGGGGGCGAGGGCGAGGCAGGCGATCCGACCTACACGGTCGACGCCATGCTCGCGTCGATGTCGGCCGCCGAGTCCGCGGTCGGCGAGGGCTGGACGGTGTTCTCGGCGGGCGCGCCGCTTGTCGCCGCGACGCCCGAGGACATCCAGGTCAGCTTCGTGAACGCAGCCGGCATGGTGGTCGATGCGGTCACCACGCCCGGCAAGGACGGGCTTTCCGTCTCGCTCACCGCGCCGTACGCGCCGATCGACCGCTTGGCGGAGGATCTTGCGGGCATCGTCCCGATCCTCTCGACCGTCAGCGTGACGCCCGCGCAGGCGCTCGGTGCGACGAGCGATGTGATCGTGCTTTCCACCGTGGTCGAGTTCGCGCTCGCGGTCGTCGAGGGTGATCCGAAGCTCGGCATCCCCGACAGCCTGGTGTGGGAGATCGCGGGCACCTCGCCCGTGTTGCCCGGAGTCGAGATCGGAATCACGGTGGCCGCGAGCTCGGCCGCCCCGCTCAACCTCGTCGGCGGCATCGCCCCGCCGCAGTTCCTGGCGGCGGACATCGACCGCAGCGGCGCCATCGATGGTGGCGACCTCGCCGCTGTCCTCAACGCGTGGGGCGCGACCTATCCCCCGTACGACCTCGACGCCAGCGGTGCCGTCGACGGCGGCGACCTCGCCGCCATCCTCAACTCCTGGGGCCTGTGATTGCATCGGGCCCGGGACGTCCCGCGATCCCGCGGGAGAGGGGAGGTGTGGTCACCC
>JBJTOV010000074.1:0-7767 GCA_046074745.1 Planctomycetota bacterium
CCCGTCTTCTCGGCGATCTGCTCGAGCAGCGCGCGGTTGTCGCGCACGGTGCGGAACTCCTTCGGATACGGCACGCTGATCGAGGCCTGCACGCTGGCGCGGCGGCCTTCCTCGGGCCGGCCCAGACCGAAGCTCACGAGATACGCGCCCGCCTCGGCCACGGGGAACTCGGCGCGCCACCGGCCCGGTCCCGTCTGCACGACATTGAGCGGCCGCGAGCCACCGTCCGGATCAACCACCAGCCCGTCGGGGTCGAGCTGGTTCGCGAACCCGCCCGACGCATCGGTCGCCTCGAGGTCGACGATCGCCGTCTCGCCCTCGACGCGCGTGCGGACCTGCGCGTTGGCGGGCACGGCGGGCCGCATGAGCCATCGGACCGACTGCTCCCAGAACGCGCGGTAGTCGCCCCAACTGGCCCAGTCGGCCGTCCAGCGCAGACCCGCGTCCGAAGTGAACGCGATCGAGCGGCCGAGCCCGTGGTTCCAGTACGCGTAGACGGGGTCGACGCCTTCCTCGGTCTGGTTGGTGACCTGCAGCTGGGCCAGCCCCTCGCGCGGCACGGTGAGCACATAGCCCTTGATCGGCGGGATCGCGCTGAAGCCGCGCAGCGGACCCGTGGTGGACGGCGCGATCGCAGGCTGGAATTCGCCCTCGACGAGCAGCGAGCGCGAGACGACCGACGCCTCCTTGGTGAAGATCTTGGGCAGCGACTTCGGGTTCGTGACCTCGTAGAACCGGCCGCCCGTGTACTCGGCGGTGAAGCGCATGTTGGCGTAGTGCTGCTGCGTGCCGTGCCCCGCCACCATCACGGTCGTGATGGTGATCTTGGCCGCCTTCGCGCGGTCGAGGATCGCGGCGCTCGGTGGCGACGGGTCGCCGTCCGAGATGATGATGATGTGGCGCTGGCCCGCGCGCGACTCGTCGAGGGCCTTGACCGCCTTGGTCACCGACTCCTCGAAGTCGAACATGTCGCCCACGATCATCGAGCGCGCCGCCGCGACCGCCTTCGACTTGTCCCCCGCCTCCTGGAGCGGATGCGCCCACTCGGCGCCGTTCACATGGGTGAGGATGCCGATCAGGTCGAGAAGGGTCAGCGCCTCGATCGCGGCGATCGAGACCTGCTGCGCCCAGTAGTTGCCCTGCGGCATCTCGCACGAATGCACGATCAGCACCAGTCCGCCGCGCAGCATCTGGCGCGTCGCGGGCGGGTCGAGCTTGACGGGCAGCACCGAGGCGACATCGGAGTCGATCCACGAGCCTGCGCCGAAGCTCTGATCGCCGCCCACCATCATCAGTCCGCCGCCGAGGTCGTGCACATACGCGCGCAGCAGGCGGTCGGTCTCGCCGCCGATCGCCCACTTGGGCACATTGGCCATCAGGATCGCATCGAAGCCCGAGAGGTAGTCGCCGCCCACCGCAAGCTTCGCGGGATCCTCGACCACGATGTCGAGGCCCGCACGCGAAAGCACATCGGTCATCGACGCCGTCTCGGCGCCGCCCGACGGATCGATGACGAGGATCTGCCCGCTGCCGTCGACGAAGGTCATGGCGCTGCCGCGATTGTTCTCGAGCACGCTGTCCTGCGAGGGATCGGCGGGCTCGAACACGGCCTCGAAGCGGCGCGTGCCCGCGCCCTCGAGCGGAAATGGAACGCTCACCGTGCGGGTGGGCGGCTCGAGGTCGAGCACAAGCCCGTTGCCGGGCGAATCGGGGTCGAGGTCGATGGGGCGCCCGCCGTCGGTCAGGAACAGCGTGCCTCGCGCCGGGCGCTGCGTGCGCAGCACCATGCGGATGTCGGCGGTCTGGCCGGGGCGCGCGCGCGACGGGACCTTGATCGCCTCGAACACGACCTCGTTGGGCGCCTCGTACTCGATGGGCACCACATCGATGGGAATGCCGTTGGCCTTCGCGACATCGGCTTCGGCCAGCGCGTTGCCGATGTTCTCGTTGCCATCGGACACGAGCACGATGCGCTTCGCGGTGTCGGGAGGCAGGATCGACAGCGCCTGGCGCAAGCCCGCGGCGATGTTGCTCGCGTCGCGGTCGCCCGCATGCTCCTCATCGGGCACGATCGAGCGCTGGTCGGGCTGCGAGGCGATCTCGGCCTCGCGCGCGAAGGTCACGGCCGCGACGCGGTCGTCGGACTCGCGCTTGCCTTCGACCAGCGCCTGCGCGAAGTCGCGCGACTGGGCCAGCAGGTTGTTCGGGATGGATCGCGATCGGTCGATCACGAACGCCGTGGTCAGCGCCTCGCCGCGGCGCACGAGCGACGGCTGCGCCAGCGCACCGACCAGGGCAAGCACGACCAGCGTGCGCAGCACCAGGCTTCCCCACCACTTCCACCGCTCCTCGCTGCGGCGGCTGCGCCACGCCACGAGCAGCACGGGCACGAGCAGCGCGAGAAGGAAGAGTGCCAGCGGTCGCTCGAACTGCATTCGTCACCTCGCACGCGCGCCGGACGGCCCCGAACCGAGCGTGAAGAACTGGAGCCGCGAGTTGCCGTGATCGACCACCACGAATCGGGCTTCCCCTCCCTCGGAGACACCTGCGGGGGCGAGGGCCCAAGGATACTTGACGCGGCCGCCCGCCGTGCCGAGGCCGCCGCATGTGGCGAGCACCGCGCCCGTCGCCGCGTCGAAGCGCTGGATGCGGTGGTTCGAGTGCTCGGCCACCACCACCGTGCGCCGCCGTTCGTCGGGCTGCGGGGCCTTGGCGGGGTCGACGAGGTCGACGGGAGCCCCATCGATCTCCAGAACCAGCCCGAATGGGTACGCGAGCTCGCCCTCGGCGCGACCGAGCTTGCCGAACGCGCGGCGGAACTCGCCGTCGCCCGTCAGAACCTGCACGCGGTGGTTTCCCACATCGAGCACATAGAGCTCGTCGCGCGCGGCGTCGTACTCGATCGCCTGCGGGCGGAGGAACTGGCCGGGACCGCTTCCGAACGAGCCGAACGCATAGAGAAACCTGTGCTCGCGGTCGAACACCTGGATGCGGTCGTTCGAGCCGTACTCGGCCACGAAGATGCGTCCGTCGGGTGCGAACGCGATGTCGGTCGGATGGATGAACTCCGACGGCCCCATGCCATAGGAGCCGAACTGCCAGACCAGGCGTCCGTCGGCATCGAAGGCGATCACGCGGTGCTCGTGGGTGTCGGCCACGACCAGCAACCCCTCGGGCGATACCGAGGCACCCACGGGCTTGCCGCGATCGAACTTCGGCATGGTCCACTCGGCCAGCACCCTGCCTTCGGGCGTTATGCGCTGAACGCGGGCGTCCTTGTCGATCACGAAGTAGCTGCCGCGGCTCGGCTCCGCGGCGATAACGCGCGGCCCGTAGAACTGCCCCTTTCCTCGCCCCGGGGATCCGAGGATGCGCGCATCGGGCAACAGCGACGCGACGGTGGGCGCGCTTCCGCGGGCGAGCATGGCGGCGGTCTCGGGGTCGAGCGGCGCGTCGGTGCCGCCGCGTTCGACAGGCTCGCCGCGCCCGCACGCGACGAGCAGCATGCCGGAGGCGACCGCGAGCAGATGCACGGCTGGCACCCGCAGCACGACCTGCCGCAGAAGCCACGCAAGCACCGCGACCGCGGGAACCGCGGCCAGCAGCAGGAGCGACGCGCCGAGCACCACGGTCTCGGGCCGCTGGTAGTGGATCGCGTTCAGCATGTCGGTCGCCATCCATGCGGTTCCCGGGGGCACGACGCGCGAGGAGGCGGTGAGCTCGCCAAGGCTCCAGGCGAACCCGATCGCAAGGCCCGCCGCGCCGGTCGCCATCAGTTCGGAGCGGAGCGACCTCCAGAACCCGAGCCAATGCGCCGCATCGAGCGCGCGGAGGCCGCGCACCGAGCGCCGCTCGCGGAGGTCGAGAAGCACGGCGACGAGCACGGCCGCGACCGCCGTGCGCGACACCAGGGTGACCACGAGCACGAGCGGCGTGTCGTAGATGAACGCCAGGGCACCGTTGTTGAAGGCGGCCGTCGCGCCGCGCGCGGTGAGCGTGGCGGGAAGCAGCGCGGCGATCGCCAGCGTGCAGGCGAGCGGCAAGACCAGCCTGCGCGCCCATCCGCCCGATGCAAGCAGGAGCCGCACCGCGATCGCTGCGAGCGCCACCACGAGCCCGACCGCGAGGGCGACGGCGAGCGTCGTGGCTGCAGCGCCGCCATGCAGGCCGAGGAAGTCGCCCGGACGCTGTACCTTCAGCAGTTGAGCGAGGAACAGGGCGGACACGACCGTCGGAACCGCGGCGGTGAGCGCGACCGCAACGAGCGCGCCGCGCGTAACGCCCGGGCTCGCGCGCCCCCCGTGACCATGCAGCATCGCGCGCCGCCCGAACGCCAGCGCGCCTCCCAGAATGGCCGCAAGCAGCAGGATCGCGGGCAACGCCGCCAGCACGAGGTCGTGTTCCGAAGCACCGAGGCTGTCGAGCGTGCGCAGCTCGAAGCCGAAGGTTCGCACCTGCGCGAGGTCGAACGCAGTGGTCTCGCCGAGCAGGAACACCGAGGAAACCGCGGCGCCAAGCATGAGCGCGTGACGGTCTCGCCACCACGCGGCGCGCAGGCGCGCGCGAAAGCTCCACGCGTCCATGGCGCCCAGGCGCTGCTGCGACGGCGATGGAATGGGGGCTGCGATCACGAGCGACGCGAACGCGAGCGACATCGACCACGCGAGCAGCACGATCGCGAGGATCGCGATGCGCAGGAACCACACGAGGTCGGCGCGCTCGGCGAGATCGCCGATCGCGGTGCCTGGCCCCGCTGACAACCAGAGCGCCGCGAACAGCAGCCACGGCGGCAGGGCGATGGGCAGCATGGTCGCCGCGCCCAGCGCGAGCATGCGGCGCGAGCGCGCGTGGCGACGCAGCGCCACGCTCGCCGGCCATGCCAGCAGCGTGCCGACGATGGAGGCGGACAGCGCGACGGCTGCGCTGAGCAGGAACACCTTGATCGGCGGCGTCGGCGCCGCCTGCGCATCGGAGCCGACGGTCGCGCCCGCGTGCCAGTCGAACAGTCCCTCGAAGGCAAGCGCGCACCAAGGTCCGAGCGCCACCGTCGCCACGAGCACGGCAAGTACGACGAGGCTGGCCGCCCCGACGCGGCGGTCCGCCGCGGAAGTCGCCCGCATCACGCCGAATCCTCGGTGAGCATCGCGAAGGCGCCCGTCGAGAGGTCGGTTGCCCTGCGCGCCGCCGCCCCGAGATCGAAGCGGAGCGGAGAGCTCTCGCCATAGGGCAGGCGGACATCGCAGCCGCCACCGAGCGGAAGGTTTCGCGACGGCGAGTTCGCGATCAGTTCTTCGCATGGGGCGCTCAGGAACCACGCCACCACGCGGTCGGCGGCGCCGACGGAGGTTCGAGATGGATCCGCACCCGCGGGCTTCGCGGCGTGCGGGCGCCCCGCGACCTTGGCGATCGTGTTCGGAACGATCATGGTGCCGCCACCCTCCACGCCCTCGGGAAGCGTGCGCGGCAGCGTCATCTCGATCGGCAGCCCGCGCGCGATCGCCGCGAGCGCATCGTCGGTATCGGTGAGCCCGTACGCGCACTCGCCCGCGGCTACCGCCTCGACCGTGGCCGCGTTGCCGCCCGGGAGCACCGACACTCCGCCGCGCCGTAGCCCTGCGAGCCACTCGGTAAGGGTGGGCACCGCGATGGCCTGCGCGCGCGCGGCGTACCAGGCCTGTTCGAGTGCCGCGAGGTGCGCGCGCGTGGTTCCAAACCTCGGGTCGGCGATCGCGACCTTGCCTCGCCGCTCGGGAGAGGCGAGCTCCGCCCAGTTGGCGATCGGAGGCGTGCCGTCGCGCGCGCCCGTGCGCTTGTTGGTCACCACCACGCGCGCGCGCGCCGAGAAGGCAGCCCAGCGGCCATCGGCATCGCGATGCTCGGCGGGCCACCGCGACAACGCGTCGCCCGACAGTGGCTCGAGCAGGCCCTCCGACGCGAGACGCACGACCGAGAAACCCTCCGAGCTCCAGAACAGGTCGGCGCGCGGCCGCTCGCGCTCGGCACGCAGCCGGTTCTCGAGCCCCGTGTTTTTGGTCGCCTCGGTGTCGAATACGCCTTCGATGCGCACGCCCGTCGCGGCTTCGCACGCGGCGAACACGATCCGCGCAAGCGCATCGTCGGCCGAGGTGTAGACCACGATCGACTCCGTCGCGCTCCGCCGCTTGCACGCCGCAAGCGGGCCCGCCATCGCGGCGGCCGCGCCAAGTGCCGCGATGCGAGCCAGGGCAACGCGCCGTCCTGAAGCGTGGGTGGAGCCATCCATCGAGTTCATCTCTCTCATGATGCCCGTCAGGGCCCCGACGGCTTCCCGCCGGATCCGTCGCCCGAAGTTCCCGATCCTTGGCCGTCTTGCGCCGACTTCCGCTGCCCGATCTCGCGCTTCAGCGTGCCGAAGTAGTGCTTGTGCGCCTCCTTGAGATGCGCAGGAACCTGTTCCTCGCTAACAGCCGCGCCCGATCCGCCGTCGACCGCCTCTCCGACGGTTCCGCTCGGGATCACGCTCTCACCGACCTCGGGATTCGGATTCTCGATCAACTGGCGGGCGATGATGTCGCCACCGGCGTTCTGCGACTTCGCCTTCTGAGTCTTGGTGCCCGTGGGCGTCTTCGCCTTGCCCATATTGCCGCCCTGTGCGACACCGGCTCCTGAGCGATTGCTGCCTGGAGCGAGCGACTGGCGACCCTGCGCCGAAGGCGAACCACCTTCGCAGTTGCCGCCCTTGCACATGCCCTCGCCAAGGCTCTTCGACTCCTCGCTCGCCATGTTCGAGAGCGCTTCAGCCTCCTGAAGCATCTGCTCGGTCACTTCGAGCTCGGAAAGCGCCTGCGAGAGTTCGGAGAGCGACATCTGATCACCGCCCGCGCCCTGCTGCTGGCCTTGCTGCTGACCCTGCTGCTGACCCTGCTGCTGGCCTTGCTGCTGACCCTGCTGCTGACCCTGCTGCTGACCCTGCTGCTGGCCCTGCTGCTGACCCTGCTGCTGGCCTTGCTGCTGACCCTGCTGCTGGCCCTGCTGCTGGCCCTGCTGCTGGCCCTGCTGCTGGCCTTGCTGCTGGCCTTGCTGCTGGCCTTGCTGCTGGCCCTGCTGCTGGCCCTGCTTCGGCTGAGGCTTCTGCTGCTGGCGCGCGCTGTTCTGCGCCGCCTTCGCGATCTGCTGGAGCTTCTGCTGGCTGGCCTGCGCCGCCTTCGCCGCATCGCGCAGCTCCTGCCGCTGCTGTTCGGACAGGTTCTGGTTCTGTGCGATCGCCTGCTCGAGCGCCTGCGGGTTCTGGGCAAGCTGCGCATCGAGGCCGGCCTTCTCGAGCGCGTCCTTCATCGACTGCTGCTGCTTGGCCAGCGTCTCAATCGACTTGGCCATCTTCTCGAGGGCGTCCTTCGCGGCCTGCTTCTCCGCTTCCGACATCTCGCCCGATTCGAGCTTGCGCTCGATGTTCGCCAACTCCTCCTTCGCGCCTGCGAAGTCTCCCTTGGAGAGCGCATCGCCGAAGTCGCGCAACACGCCGTCCTGCGGCGCGAGCTGCTCGAGATCGCGCTTCGTGGCCTCGGCGGCCCGCGCGGCATCGCTCTTGCGCAGTTCGTCGAGCTTCTTCTGGATCTCGCTCATCCGCCGAATCGCCTCGCGGCGCGAATCCTCGGCGGTCTCGCCCTCGGCGACCTTGGTCTCGGCGTTGCGCGCAAGCCCCGCCATCTGGTCGCGGATGTCCTGTGGAAGCGCCTTCGCGCTCTCCACTTCCTGCTTCACCCGCTCGATGCTCTCGGCCGAAGCCTG
>JBJTOV010000075.1:0-10672 GCA_046074745.1 Planctomycetota bacterium
CCCGCACACCGCGGCCGCCGCGCGGTCGATGTCGGCGGCCGAGACATCGAGGTGCGTCACCATGCGGATGCGCCCCGGGCCCATGGGAATCGCGGCCACTCCGCGCTGCGCGAGCCGCGCGCAGAACGACGGCGCGTCGCCGAGGCGCGCGTCGTCGAGGAAGAAGAACACCATGTTGGTCGGCGTCGCCTCGGGCGCGAACTGCAGGCGGATCGCGCCGCCCGCCGCGGAAAGCGCGGACGCGAGGCGCCGCGCATTCGCGTGGTCTTCGGCCAGGCGCTCCACATGGTGGTCGAGCGCGTGGATGCACGCGGCCGCGAGCAGGCCCGACTGGCGCATCGCGCCGCCGAACATCTTGCGGAAGCGCCGCGCGCGCGCGATGAACGCCGCGCTGCCCGCGAGCGCGCTCCCGACGGGCGCGCCAAGGCCCTTCGAGAAGCACACCGACACGCTGTCGGCGTGCGCCGCGTACGCGCCGGCCGCGCAGCCCGCCGCCACGCTCGCGTTGAAGAGCCGCGCGCCGTCGATGTGCACATGCAGCCCGCACGCGCGCCCCTCGGCCGCCGACCGCGCGAACAGGTCGGCGGGCCACACCGTTCCGCCCGCGCGGTTGCAGGTGTTCTCGAGGACGAGCATGCGCGACACGGGGTTGTGCTGGTCGCGGCTGCGGATCGCCGCGCGCACCTGTTCGGGCGTGAACATCCCGTCGGCGCCGTCGAGCGCCTGGATCATGCATCCCGAGAGCGCGGCGGGCGCGCCGGTCTCGTAGTGGATGATGTGGCTGTCGCGGTGCGCGACGATCTCGTCGCCCGGCTCGCACACCGTGCGAATCGCCAGTTGGTTTGCCATCGTGCCCGAGGGGACATAGAGCGCGGCCTCCTTCCCGAGGATCGCGGCCACCTTCGCCTCGAGCGCCTGCACGGTCGGCTCGTCTCCGAGCACATCGTCGCCGAGGGGGGCCGCCATCATCGCCGCGCGCATGGCCGCGGTCGGGCGGGTCACGGTGTCGCTGCGAAGGTCGATGGCGGGGGCAGGGGTGCTCATGGGGCGCCGATGGTACGGAACCGCGCGCGACGCGCAGGGCTTGCGCGCGCTCGTCCGCGGAAACAGCGGAATCCGCCAACTTTCGCGCGCGGTTCCAATCGCTCCAGTGCGGTTCCGAGAATGCCGATGAACCGCCCGTGCCTCGAAGCGGTTCCGTACGGCTGCTCGCACCCGTGTCCGCCGCGCTCGCGATTTCCGCGTGCGCGGTGTCGCCCGCGTGGGCGCTCGCGCAGGACGGCGTGCCGCGGCGGCTTCTTTCGCGCGTCGACTTCGAGGAGAACGAGCGCTTCCCGCTCGAGATCCCGCAGGGGTTCTTCCGCGTGCTCACGAAGGACACGGGCGTGCCCGGACTGCCCGCGTTCGGCCGCATCGCCACCGAGCGCGGCGTGGGCCGCGGCGAAGGCGCGCGCTGGGCGGTGCGATTCAATGTCGACGGTGCGTCGATGGCGCTCTCGATGGCGCCCGGGCGCGTGGCCGTCGAACCCGGGGCGCAGATCGTGGTGCGCGCGTGGGCGCGAACCGAAGAACTCGCGGTGGCGGGCGCGCGCATCGCGGTGCGCTTCCACGACGCCGACGGGAAGCCCGTGGGCGGACTCCACGCGAGCGCCGTGGTTCGCAGCGAGGCCGAGTGGCGCGAACTGGTGGTCGAGCCGCCCGCCGCGCCCGCCGACGCGCGGTCCGCGGTGCTCTGGCTCGAGGTCGTGCAGCCGGCCGCGCGCAAGGACGCGGCCGAGCCGCGCTTCGAGGTCGCGCAGACCGATGTGCACGGGCATGCCACCTTCGACGACATCGAGGTCTGGCAGATGCCGACCGCCTCGTTCGCGCCGGTTGGCGACGGCATGGTGCGCCCCGAGGCGCGCGCGCGGCTCGATGTGCGGTGCAAGGACCCCGCGTCGGCCGTGGCGCAGGCCACCGTGCGCGTGCGCGACACCGACGGCACAGGCGTGTTCGAGCGCTCTTTCGAGGTTCCCGCCGACCGCGCGATCGCGCTCGAGCTGCCCGCGCTGCCCACGGGCTGGTACGAGGCCGAGGCCGATTTCTCCGTGGGAACGCAGCGGATCGCGCGTCGCACCGCGCGCTTCGCCGTGCTGCCCGAGGATCCGTTCGACCCCGACGAGCCGCCGCGGTTCGGCGCATCGCTTGCGCGCGCCGACGCGGCGCTGGCCCCGTCGGTGGCGCTTGCGCGCTGCGCGTTCGTGGTGATTCCCGCGTGGACCGCCGCCACCGACCCGCGCGACGCGAAGCACGAGATCGACGCGCTGCGCCCCACGGTCGGCGCGCTCATCGATCGCGGAGTCGAGCCGATGTTCCGGCTGGCCGAGGTTCCCGCGCAGCTCGCGCAGGCCAACCGGCTCGACGGCGCCGATGTGTTCGCGCTGTTCGCGCTCGAGGAGGCGCGCTGGCGTCCCGCGCTCGAGCCGTGGCTTCTCGGCTTCGGGCAGCAGGTCGACGCGTGGTTCGTCGGGCAGGTGCCCGTCGACGGCTCGCGCAGCGACCTCGCCGCGCGCGTCGAGGCGCTGGCCCGTGCGATGCGCACCTCGATCGCGGGCCCCGCGGTCGGCGTGCCGTGGTCGCCCGCGGAATCGCTCGATGCGGCGCTCGAGCGCGCCATCGTGGGCGGCCGGCACACCGTCGAGGCCGTGGTCGACGCCGCGTGGCGCGAGGACGGGGCGAGCGCCTTCGAAGGGCTTCCTACGGGTCCGCGCGGCATGGCGCGCATCGTCACGCTTCCGCGCGGCTCGGTCGACGACCGTGCGCGCGCCATCGACCTCGCGCTGCGCGCGATCGACGCGTGGCGCGCGGGCTTCGACGATGTCGCGATCGATGTCCCCGCCGACGCCGACGGGCCCGTGCCCGGGCCGCCGCTCGAGCTCGCCGCGTGGCGGCAGCTCTCGACACGCCTCTGCGGTCGGCGCTTCGTGGCCGAGATCCCGCTGGCCGAGGGCGTGCGCGCGCTCCTTGCCGATGGCCCGCGCGGCCCCGCGCTCGTCTGCTGGAACGAGTCCGCGCCGGCCTCCGATGCGCGCGGCGCCGTCGATGTCGCGGTCGGCCTCGGCACGCAGTCGGTGCAGGCGACCGATCTCTGGGGCCGCGCGGCGCGCGTTTCGCCCGCGCCCGAAGGCCATGCCCTGCGCATCGGCCGCGAGCCGCTGTTCGTCGAGGGCGTCGAGCGCGAGATGTGCCTGATTCGCCGTGGTTTCCGCGTGGATCCCGCCTTCGTCGAGAGCAGGCGCGCCCCGCAGGAGGCCGCGCTCGTCCTCGCCAATCCGTGGGCCGTTCCCGTTTCGGGCACGATCGCCGTGCGCGGGCCCGAGGAGCTCGCGCTCACGCCGCGCGTCCAGCGCTTCAGCGTCGATGCAGGCGGCGAGGCGCGCATCCCGATCGGCTACAGCGTTCCGCGCGCGCTGGCGGCAGGCGTGCGCTGGGTCGAGGTGGAAGTCGACGGTTCGGCGCGCGAGCCGTTCCGCGTGCGCCTGTCGGCTCCGCTCGAGATCGGCTACCGCAAGGCGGGCGTCGTTCCGTCGTGGCGCCTTGCCCGCAGCATCGAGAGCGGCGCGGTCGACCTGGTGCTGTCGCTCGAGATCACCAACCTCACCGAGGAGCCGATCGATGTCGAGGCCTTCGCGGTCGCCGACGGCTACACCCAGAACCGCAAGCCCGTGCAGAACCTTGCGCCCGGCGCGAAGGCCGTGCGCGTGTTCCATTTCGCCGACGGCGCGCGCAGGCTCTCGGGCCGCGACATCCGCGCGGGCGTGCTCGACGCCGATGGCGACGCGCGTCTGATGAAGCGAATCACCGTGCCGCCGCTCGTGCCGCCCACGGCATCGGTGGCGGGCGCCGACGCGGGCGGCTGAGCGCCTGTCGCCTCGCTCCCGGCCGCTCGCTCCTCGCTTCTAGCGCCACACGCGCGGCGTGGGCGGCTTTCCGAACAGGTTCTCGAAGGTGATGCGGTCGATCCGCCAGCGGTCGCCGTCGCGGCGCACGCGCAGGATCCAGTCGGTCGGCACCGCGCCGCCGAAGCCGCGCGCGATGACGGTGGAGCACGAGAGCTCGACCTCGCCCGTGTCGTCGGACAGCGTGCGAAGCTTGAGGCGCGTGATGCGGTTCGACTCGATGGCGTTCACGCGCTCGAGCGAGGCGAACGCGTCGCGGATGTCCTCGACGCGCGAGCCCGGCGACTCGCGGGCGCCGTAGTTGAGCACCGCCTTCTCCGAGAAGAGTTCGAGCGCGGCGTCGGTCTCGGCGCGTTCGGCGTGCCCGACCAGCGCCTCGGCCACCGCGCGCGCGTGCTCGCCCGCGGTCGTGACCAGCCGCCCGGCCAAGAGACACAGCGAGCCGAGGGCCGCGAGCGCGATGGCGGCCCACAGCAGCCGCCGGCGGGCGTTCGGCGCCTCGACGGCGCCCGAAGCCCACATCCAGCCCAGAATGGCGGCCACCACCGCCAGGAACACGGCCAACGGCCACGGATTCTCGAAGACCCACTCGTTCATCGGTGCCCATCTTTCGCCCTTCGGGCCCGGCGGGCTTCGGAATCCGCCCGATTCGGGGCCCCTCGGGCCGCGGCTTGAATGGGGCGGGCGCCGCGGGGCCTTTTCTGCACGGCGTCTCCAGTTCAGGCCGATCTCCCGCCGTTGCGGCGGAGCCGCGCCCCCGTTGGTCGCGCTGCGTCGTTTTTCGCCCGATGACCACGACCCGGCCCGCTTCCGCACCCCCACAGGACGCTGCGACGACCGCTTCCGCGCCACGCGCGGCGGAGGGCTCGCTGCTCGAGCGGAACCTCGCGGCCCTCGGAGAGCGCAACCTCGACATCATCCAGGCGATCCGCGCCGCGGAGCCCGCGCGGCTCGACTGGTCGAAGGCGCCCGACGGAAGCCGCGTGGCGTCGCTTGCGGGCCGCGCGCTCGCCTCGCGCCACGCGCCGCGCGAGGAGGCGGCGACCTTCGCCGACGCGATCGACCTGCGCGACAAGGCCGTGGTGGTGGTGCTCGGCTTCGGGCTTGGCTACCACATCGCGCCGTTCTGCGAGCGGCTGGCGCGCACGGGCCTGGTCGTCGTGCTCGAGCCCGATGTCGCGCTGCTGCGCGCGGTGCTGTCCGAGATCGACCTTTCGGCAGAGCTCGGCGCGGCGAATGTGCTGCTCTTCCAGGGCGACGAGGCTCCCGGCCGCTACGCCGAGAAGTTCGCGGGCGCCTAGGGCGTGCTGATCCAAGGCGTGCAGATCGCCGAGCACCCCGCGAGCCGAGCCCGCATGGGCGAGCATGCGAAGCCGTTCGTGTCGACCGTGACCGAGATCGTGCGCGCCGCGCGCGTGACCGCGGCGACGGGTCTTGTGCGCAGCGCGCAGACGATCCGCTCGATCCTGCGCAACGCGCGCCAGTATGTGGGCGGCGAGGGGCTCGCGCCGCTCGCGGGCGCCACCAAGGGCGCGCTCGGCATCGTGGTGAGCGCGGGCCCGAGCCTGCGGCGCAACCTGCACCTTCTGCGCGACGCAGCGGTGCGTGACCGCTGCGTGATCGTGGCCACGCAGACCGTGCTCAAGCCGCTCCTCGCCGAGGGAATCCGCCCGCACTTCGTGGCGGCGCTCGACTGGCACGGCATCTCGAAGCGCTTCTACGAAGGCCTGCGCGCCGAGGATGTGGCCGACACCACGCTCGTCATCGATCCGCAGGCGAACCCCGTGATTCCCGCGAGCTATCCAGGCCCGATCCGCGCGATCTCGGCGCCGCACCTCGACGCGCTGCTCGGCACGCACGCGCGCGACATGGGCCGCCTTCCGCCCGGCGCGACGGTCGCCCACCTCTGCTACCAGATCGCGCGCTTCCTCGGCTGCGACCCCGTCGCGCTGATCGGGCAGGACCTCGGCTTCACCGACGGCGTGTACTACGCGCGCGGAACGGCGATCGACGATGTGTGGGCGCCCGAGCTCAACCCGTTCAACACGATCGAGAACCTCGAGTGGACGCGCATCGTGCGGCACCGCACGCACCTCGTGCGGCGCCGCGACATCGACGGCAAGTCGATCTACACCGACGCGCAGATGGAGACCTACCTGCAGCGCTTCGAGGCGTTCTTCCTGCAGGACGAGCGACGAGGCCTGCGCACGGTCGACGCCACCGAAGGCGGCGTGCGCAAGGCCGGCACCGAGGTCGCGACGCTGGCCGAGACGCTCGCGCGACACGCGCAGCGGCCCGTGCCCGCGCTTCCGAAGCCGCCGCGCGCGCTCGACGAGGGCCGCTTGAGGCAGGCCGCGCGCCGCGTGGCGCAGGTGGCCGACGATGTGCGGGTGATCCGCGCCGCCGCGCATGCGACCGCCGGCGCGATCGCGCAGATCACGGGCGCCGCGCCGCGCACCGAGCGCGAGGAGCGCCTGTGGCACACGATCGACACCGAGCGCGCGAAGGTGGGCGCGCGGCTGCCCGTGCTGCAGCTTCTCGATGAATTCAGCCAGCTCGGCGTGTTCAAGCGCGCGAAGGCCGACCGCCGCATCGAGTATTCGCGGGGAATCGCGCCCGAGGAGCGGCAGCGGCTGCAGTTCGAGCGCGACCTCGTGAATGTGCGCTGGATCGAGGAGACCGCCGACGAGTACCTCGCGCTCCTCGACGAGACCGCGGCCGCGCTCGAGGGCCGCGCCGCGCCTGCGTCGGACGACGAGGCCATGGTCGCCGCGCGCGCCGACGGCGCGCTCGGACGCGCGCTCGGCGAGCTGTCGGTGGCCGCCGAAGTGCGCCCGTCGTTCGTGGTTCCGTGCGACCCGTGGCACGGCGGCCTCGGCACGCCGCGCAGCCTGGCCGAGACGCTTGCCGCGAAGCCCGTGATCCAGTGGACGCTCGAGCGCCTCGGCCGATCGCGCGAGGCGCGCTCGATCGTGCTCCTCGTTCCCGAGGGCTACGACATCGAGGCGCTGATCGACCGCAGCCGCATCGGACTTCCCATCGAGATCCACCGCACGCAGGGCAGTCCGTTCGGCCCGGCGCGCGCGGCGATCGCGGCCGCGCGCCTGTGGAGCGACAGCTCGTGGCGCGGCGGCATCGCGGGCGCCACGGTGTACGACGAGGTCCTCGCGCCGCGCGCCACGCTCGAGGCGATGGAGCGCTTCGGCGTCACGGCCGCGATCGTGGTCGGACCCGACTGGCCGCTCGTCGCGGTCGAGGGCGACGAAGGCTGCGACGGACTCGTTCGCCGCCACCGCACGCGGCCCGAGCTGCTGCGCATCGTGTTCAACCAGTCGCCGCCCGGACTGTGCGGAATCCTGCTCGAGCGCTCGCTGATGGCGGAGCTCGCGCGCGGCGGCCGCCACGCCACCGTGGGCTGGCTGCTGGCCTACGAGCCGTCGCGGCCGCAGCAGGACCCGATCTCGAAGGATGTGTGCGTGCAGATCGACCATGTGGTGCGCCGCTCGTTCGTGCGCGCCGTGTTCGACACGCCGCGCAACATGATCCGCATGCGCCGCGCGATCGAGCCCGATGTGAGCGAGCGCGGCGGCGTGTGCGGCATCGACGCGCGCAGCGCGGTCGCGATCCTCGAGCGCCAGCTCTTCGACACCGTTCCCTACTACACGCCGCAGCATGTCGTGATCGAGCTCAACACGGGCCGCCAGGGCTCGGGCGCGGCCAGCCCGCACCGCATGGGATCGATCCAGCGCGCGGTGATGACCGAGCGCCGCTTCGCGCGGCTCGTCGAGCAGCTTTCCGAGAGCCGCGACAGCGTGCTCACCTTCGGCGGCGCGGGCGACCCCGCGATGCACCCCGATCTCGCGCGCTTCATCCGCATGGCGAAGGACGCGGGCGTGCGCGGCGTGCATGTGCGCACCGAGCTCTGCTGCGGCGATCGCGCGATCGACGAGATGATGGCCGCGGGCGTGGATGTCGTCAGCGTGGAGCTCGACGCCGACTCGGGCGAGACCTACCGCCGCATGCACGGCGTGGACCGCTTCACGGGCGTGCTCGCGGGCATCGAGCGCGCGTTCTCGGCGCGCACCGTGCTCGCAGGGCAGGGCGGCGGCGCGCACGCGGTGCCGTGGATCGTGCCTTGCCTGCAGCGAAGGCTCGAGAGCTACGAGGACATCGACGGCTTCTTCGACCGCTGGCAGCACCTGCTCGGCACCGCGGTGCTCGAGGGGCCGCCGCCGTTCGACCATACGCCCGAAACGCCCGCCGACACGCTGTCGAGCGCCCGGGCGCCGGCGCGCGCGATGTACCGCGAGCTGCTGCGCCGCATGGTGGTCTTCTCCGACGGCACCGTGCCCGTTTCGGAGCTCGACCTGCGCGGCGAGCGGCTGTTCGGAAGCATCGACCGCGTGCCGCTCCTCCAGCTCTGGCGCGACCTCGTCGCGCGGCGCAAGCAGATCCGCCGCGAGCAGGGCGAGGGCTGCGCCGACCTGAGGACGAGGTGGCCATGAGCGGACACGGCGACGAACGCGTGCTCGCGGTCGTGATCGGCCGCGCGGGAAGCAAGGGGCTGCCCCGCAAGAACGCGCTTCCCGTCGCGGGAATCCCGATGGTCGCGCGCACGATCCGCTTCGCGCGCGCGGCGAGGTCGGTCGACCGCATCGTGGTCTCGACCGACGGCGCCGAGATCGCCGCGATCGCGCGCGGCGAGGGCGCCGAGGTCGTGATGCGCCCCGACGATGTCTCGAACGACACCGCGACCGTCGACGCGGCGGTGCGCCACGCGGTCGAGCACTCGGGCTCGCAGGCGCAGGTGGTGGTCATTCTCTACGCGAATGTGCCCGTTCGGCCCGCGGATCTGATCGACCGCGCGGTCGCGCGCCTCGACGAAACGGGCTGCGACAGCGTGCAGAGCTACTACCGCGTGGGCAAGACGCATCCCTTCTGGATGTCGCGGCTCGACGACGACGGCCGCGTGTCGCAGTTCATCGAGAACCGCATCTATCGCAGGCAGGAGCTGCCGCCGCTCCACATGCCCGATGGCGGCGTGATCGCCGTGCGCCGCGCGAGCCTGTTCGATGTGCGCGAGGGCGAGCCCCACGCGTTCTTCGGCCGCGACCGCCGCGGCATCGAGACCGCCGAGGGCGATGTGGTCGATGTCGACACCGAGCTCGATCTTGCGGTGGCCGAGGCGATCCTGCGCAGGCGCGGCGGAGGCACGGCATGACGGCACGGAGCGCGGAACCCTCGATCATGCTCGGCGGCGTGCGCCGCGCGCGCGGAACCGATCCGTTCGTGATCGCCGAGATCGGCGTCAACCACGACGGCAGCGAGGCGAAGGCGCGCGAGCTCGTGCGTGCGGCGCGCGAGGCGGGCGCGGATGCCGCGAAGTTCCAGATGTTCGACGCGCGCATGCTGATGTCGCTCGACGCGGTGCTCGCCACCTACCAGCGCGAGCGCGGCGCGCGCGATCCGCGCGAACTGCTCGCGGGTCTCGAGCTTCCGCCGCGCGTGCTCGGCGCGCTGGCCGAGGAGTGCGCGCGCGTCGGGATCCTGCCCATGGTCACGGTGTTCTCGCGGCCGCTCTTCGACGCGGCACGCGCTCAACCGTGGCACGCGTTCAAGACGGCGTCGCCCGATCTCGTGAACCTGCCGCTGCTGCGCCTCGCGGCCGCGACGGGCAGGCCGCTCGTCGTTTCGACGGGCGCGGCCACCATCGACGAGGTTGCGCGCGCGGCCGAATGGCTGCGCGGCGTGCCCGAGCTCGCGTTCCTGCAGTGCACCTCGAGCTCCCGACGCCCGACGAAATGGCCGCGATCGGCGGCATGCACGCGATCGCGGCCGCGACGCGCCGCGCGGTCGGATACAGCGACCACACGCAGACGGTCGACGCGGGCGCGCTCGCGGTGGCCGCGGGCGGATGCATCCTCGAGAAGCACCTGACCTACGACCGCGGCGCGGCGGGGCCTGACCACGCGGCGAACCTTGCTCCCGCGCAGTTCGCGCAGTATGTCGCGGCCGCGCGCCGCGCCGCGCGCATGGTTGGCGAGGGCGAGAAGCTCCTGCAGGCGTGCGAGCGCGATGTGCGCGCGGTGAGCCGCCAGTCGCTCGTGGCCGTGCGCGACCTGCCCGCGGGCCATGTGCTCGCGGCGGGCGACCTCGAGGTGAAGCGGCCGGGCACGGGGATCTGCGCGAGCCGGCTCGACGAGATGGTGGGGCGCAGGCTGGCGCGCGCCGTCGCCGCCGACCGCGTGCTCCATGAGGCGGACATCGCATGCCCGTGCGCGCGGAGGCCGCGCGGTGAGGCGCATCGCCGTCGTCACCGGCACGCGGGCGGAATGGGGGCTGCTCGCGCCCGTGTGCGAGGCGATCGTCGCGCGCGGTGACCTCGCGCTCGAGGTGTGCGCGGGCGGCGCGCATCTGCTGCCGCAGGCGGGTCGTGATGGCGAAGCGACGATCCGCTTCGTCGAGTCGAGCGGCCATCGCGTGCACCGCTTCGAGATGCAGCGCGTGGGCGAGACGGGCCGACTCGCCGACGCAGCCGCACTGGGTCGCGGCGTGACCGCGCTCGCTGCGCTCTTCGCGCGCCTTGCGCCCGACGCCGTCGTCGTGCTCGGCGACCGCATCGAGGCCTTCGCCGCGGCGAGCGCCGCGTCGGTGGGTGGCGTCCGCGTCGCGCACATCCACGGCGGCGACCGAGCGGAAGGCGTGGCCGACGAGGCGATGCGCCACGCGATCAC
>JBJTOV010000076.1:0-5079 GCA_046074745.1 Planctomycetota bacterium
GTCGCTCGACGCCCGCGCGAAGTGACCGCACGAGCCGGCCCCCCGCCTCACGGCGCCGCGAGCCTGAATCCATCGACCCCGAAGATGCGGCGTGCGCGGCCGTCTGCGTCCTGGCCGCGAGCGGGCGAGGATTCACCGCGAGCAGGCGAGGCCTCCCCGCTCACGGGCAAGGCCTCCCCGCTCGCGGGCAAGGCACCGATGCGAACCGAGATGCGGCCGCGCGCTGGCGTGCACACGCCGAGATCGATGTCGTCGACCGCCACAACCTCGGCGCGCTTCAGGTCGATGGGCGCGCTCCATGCGCCGCCGTCGAGCGACGCGCGCACGCGGCCGTAGTCGGGCGCACCCACGAAGCGCGCCACGACGCGAACGGGCCCTCCGCTCGGCGCGGGCAGCTCGAGCGTCAGACCGCCGCCATCGACAGGGGCGATCGCATACACCACTTCGCCGCCGCTCCAGCGCCCGCTCGGATAACTCGCGCCGATCGGCTGGATCTGCCAGTTGGTTCCAGCCGTCACATCGCGCGCGGGCAGCGCTTCCGCCTCGACCAACCCTGCGATCGGCGCGAGATTGGGCGGCAAAGGATTGGGTGCCGTGGGATTGAGTGCCATGGGCTCGGGTACGCCACGCTGCCCCACGCCGCTCGCACCCGCGGGCGCGTACCAGAAGGTCGTGGCCGCCACGCTCGCCACGCCGCCCTTGCGCAGCGGAATCCACTCGATGTCGGCCTTCAGGCTGCGCGCGAAGGGAATGCCGTCGAGCGCACGCATGCGCGACACCGTGGTGCGCGCGTGGTAGAGCGCGCGCGACGCGGAGTCGCGCAGCGCCACCGACACGAGCGGCGACGAGAGGATGCGCGGGAAACCCCACGCGCAGCCGAAGTAGTCCTCGCTGCCCGTACCGAAGTGCGACGGGAACGCCTCGCCGTCGATCGAGATCTTCTCGTCGCCTTCGCCCCACCAGTCGGACACGGGGTTCATGACCGCAAGCGTGGTGCCGATCAGCTCGCCTCCGGCGGCGCCTTCGACCCAGAGCTCCGACATCCGCCAGTCTCGCGGCGCGTCGGACGCGAACGCAAGCTCCTCGCGGAACGAGGCGTGCAGCGCGCGCCACGGACCGTCGCCGAGCGGCTCGGCCTTGATCGTTCGGATCCCGACGGGCACCGGCTCGGTACCGCGGTTCACGAGTCGAAGCACGAGGTCCTCGGTGGCGGGCATCGGCAGCCGCGACACGAGCGTGAGCGAGCCGTCGTCGGCGACCAGCGCCTCACGCGCACGGTCGGCCACCGGAGGCAGGCACTCGCCGAGCCCAAAGAAGTGCCCGATCGGCACCGAAACGCAGCGCGCCGTTCCGACATCGGCCTCGATCCACACCGAGCGCATCGCGACGCGCATGGCCTCGGGCGCCATCGCTCCGAACCCGATCGCGATCTCGTGCACGAGTTGGCCCTTGTCCAGCGTCCACGCACCCGATGTGGCGCCCGGGGCGAGCGGAAGGGTCGGCGCAGCGACCGACGACGCGCGGGGCAGCGTGGCGCGCGGGCCAGGGCCGAACCCCACGGCGGCGCGCGCGATCGCCTCGGCGTGGCGCGTGCGCCAGTCGGGGGCGAGCGACTCGACCGCGGCGCCCGCGCCGTACCTGCGCGACGAGACCTGCCAGTATCCGGGCTTTGTGTCGAGCGAGATCACGCAGCGCCTTGCGAACGGAATCGGGAAGTACGAGAGCCCCGCGCTGCCCGCGTTCACGCCCTCGCTGCCGGGCGCAGGCACGCAGGCGAGCGGCGTGGGGAAGTCGGCGCGGCCCGCAAGCAGATCCTGGAAGCGCGCCACCACCACGGGCTCCGTCGCGCCATCGAGGCGGATCCGCACCATCGCATTCGCAAGCGCGGTCTCCATCGCCGTCCATAGCCGCACCACCGCGCCCGGACCCTCGAGGTCGACGAGGACCCATTCCTCACGCTCGCCCTGCGCGTCGGCGAACCGCTCGGTGCGAAGGAACTGGTCGCGATCCATGTTCGCAAACCAGGTCGCCGCATCCGACGGACTCGTCGAGGCGGGGTCGCACGACGAGTGCATGCGCGCCGAGAACGGAACGCTCGGCACGCGCGCAGGCGCCCGCAGATCGACGAGCTCCTCGAGGAGCGAGGGCAGCGTGACATCGCCCGCAGCAGCCCGCGTCGAAACCAGAGCCATCGCCAGCATGCATCCGACCACCGCGAGAATCCGCATCATCGCTTCACCTCCGCGCCCGACTGCGCCATCCAGAGTCGAACGGTTCCGTCGATCGAACTCGAGGCGAGCATGGCGCCGTCAGGAGAGAAACGCAGGTCGATCACCGTGTCGCCGTGGCCGTCGAGCGCGAGCAGCATGTCGCCCGAACGCGCGTCCCACAGTCGGATGCTCGGGCCCGTGCCGCCCGTCGCGAGGCGCGTTCCGTCGGGCGAGAGCGCGACACGCGCAATCTCGCCCGGGTTTGCGGCCGCGTGCCAGAGCTCCAGCGCGCCGCGCGCGTCGGACGCATCGAACACCTGCACCGCGCCGCCCTCGAAGCCGACGGCGATCACGGGCGCATCGGCCGCGATGGCGACCGAGCGACCGTTGCCGCGCAGCGCGACCTCGGGCAGCTCCGCGAGGCGCCCCTCGGACACCGAGAACCGACGCAGGCGCGCGCCTTGGACGAGCGCAAGCGTGCGCCCGTCGCGATCGGCGCACAGCGCGCCCATCGCGGCCGAGCCGCGCGGGAACGACCCATGCAGCCGTCCATCGCGGTCATAGATCGCA
Organism: Planctomycetota bacterium; assembly: GCA_046074745.1. Taxonomy (GTDB): domain Bacteria; phylum Planctomycetota; class Phycisphaerae; order Phycisphaerales; family SM1A02; genus QWPT01. Next base: position 2,781 of record JBJTOV010000076.1, read on the forward strand.
AGGTCCGGGCTCTCCCATTCGAGCACCGCCACCAGGCGACCACCGTCGATCGCCGCGAGGTCGTAGGTGCTGCGCGCAAGCCGCCGCTCCACGACGCCGTCGGCTGAAACGAAGTGAACTCCACGCGCCGAAGCCGCGATCGCCGTGCCCAGCGGATCGGGCACGATGCGCCACACGATGTTCGGATCGTCCAGACCGGCGAGCTTCTGCTGCCAGCGCGGCCGACGGGCGGCCAAATCCCATGCGATCACGCGGCCGTCGACCTGCGGCGCCTCCCCCGCACCCGACAGGAGCGTGCCATCGGGCAGGAAGGCGAGCGCGTAGACCCATGCGCGATGGCCGCGCAGCACGGGCTCGAGAACCTGCCGCGCGGTCGACCAGCGGCGCAGGCAGCGGTCGTCGCCCACCGCCAGGATGTCGCCGCTGCGCGTATCGACCGCGAGCCCGCGTACATGAAGCTCGGAACCCACCGCGTCGCCGACCGACACGCCATCGTCGACATTCCACAGGTGGATGCGCCCGTCGGTGCCGCCCGTCGCGCAGCGGCCCTCGCCCGGACCCGCGGCGATCGCGCGCAGCGTGCCCTCGTGCGCCTTCACGATGCGAAGCACTTGGCCATCGGCGGGTTCAATCACATGCAGCCGCCCGTCGAACGATCCGACGAGCGCAAGCGGACCATTGGCGCCGCGGCATCCGCCGACCGACTCGATCACGACATCCTTGAGCTCGACGATCTCGATCGGCTGCGCCTCGGGCGACGGAAGGATGCGCGCGCGCCCCTCGCTGCGGCCTGCCGCGATCACCGTGCGCGTTCCGGGCAGGAACGCCACCAGGCCCTCGACCTGGCGCGAGCGGCGCTCCGAGGCGGAGATCGGGTGCACGCACAGCACGCGGCCCGAGGCCTCGTCGATCACCGCGAGCGATCCGTCGAGCCCCGCGACCGCGATCAGCGCGCCGTCGTCGCTCCACGCGATGCTGTGCGCGGTGCCGAGGCCCGTGTCGAGGATGCGCGTCGGAGTGCCCGTGCGGGCGTCTTGGATCACGATGGTCGGTTCCGAGACCTCGACCGTCGCCACCTCGCGGCCGCCCGGGCGAACCGCCACGCCCGACACCGTGCGCTGGCGCCGCGAGACCAGCCTCGCGCTGCCCGCGGCCTCATCGACGAAGAACAGGTCGCCACGCACATCGGCGATCGCAGTGGTGCCATCGCGCGAGGCGATCGATACGAGGACTCCCGGGAACTCGACCACCCGCGACTCGCCGCCCGCGCGCGCCATCAGGTAGCGCCACTCCCAGCCGCGCCGCGCGGGATCAGTGGCGGCCAGCGCCTGTCGGGCGTCACGCACCATTCCCGCGCGCAGCACCGCCTCGCTGTAGTGGACGGCACGGCGGTACTCGGTGCGGCGCGACTCCTCGAGGGTGGCCGCGAGCGCGTCGCCGCGGTCCTCGGCCACCTGCCAAAGGCTGACCGCGTAGCCGAGGAACCCGACCAGTACCGTGAACGCGACCGCAACCGAGGCGATCAGGCTGCGGTAGCGCCGCGTGAAGCGGCGCGCGCGCTCGAGCGCCGTCGCGGGGCGCGTGCGCGTCGGCTGGTCGGCGAGGTAGCGGTCGAGGTCGTCGACGAGCTCCTGCGCGGTCTGGTAGCGGCGCCCGGGCTCCTTCTCGAGAAGTCGCGCGACGATCGCCTCGAGGTCGCCGCGCAGCGCGCGGTCGAATCGGCCGATGGTCGATGGCTCCTCGTCGCGGATCGTGGCCGCGGCCTCGGGCAGCGTCATGCGCTCGACGGGGAACGGCAGGCGCCCGACCAGCGACTCGAAGAGGACGACGCCCACCGAATAGAGATCGCTGCGCGCATCGACGGCCGCGGTGCCCACGAGCTGCTCGGGGCTCATGTAGGGCACGGTGCCGAGCACCGATCCTTCGCGCGTGGCGCCGACCAAGCTGCGCGTGGGCGCAAGCTCAAGCGTGCGCGTCAGGTGGCCGAGCGGATCTTCGGAGGCCTCGGGCCGCTCGATGGCCGCGACGCCGAAGTCGAGGACGCGCGGTCGCCCCGCGGCGTCGATCAGCACATTGCCCGGCTTCACATCGCGATGCACGATGCCGCGCGCATGCGCATAGCCAAGCGCATCGACGATGCCGCGCACGACCTGCACGACATCCTTCGGCGTGCGCGGCTTCGCGCGCAGCCACGCCGACAGCGTCAGGCCCTCCACATACTCCGTCACGAAGTACGGGCGCGCGGGCACCACGTCGGTGTTGGTGCCCGCACCATAGACCCGCGCGATCGAAGGGTTGT
>JBJTOV010000077.1:0-4120 GCA_046074745.1 Planctomycetota bacterium
AGCCGACCCGTCGTTGCAGTCGACCTGTGCCGACTGCGTCGCGCGATAGCCCGCGTTCGTCGTGCCCGGGCAGAAGTTCGCCCCCGTCGACAGCGTGAAGGCGTCGCCGTCGGCGTCGGTGTAGAAGAGCACCTTGTCCGATGCCGCCGCGTCGATCTCGGTCGCGTCGCCGTCGCAGTCGTTGTCGACCGAGGAGGTCGAGCACAGCTCGGGCGCGCCCGTGTACACCGCGGCGCTCGAGTCGTTGCAGTCGCGGAAGTCGGGGTCGCCGTCGCCGTCGGAGTCCGCCGCGCCCGACACCGAGACCCAGTCGAACTGCCACTCGCGCGTGTTCGCGTAGGAGCCCGAGATCGGCACGAAGCCCGCCGTGCCGCTTCCCGTCGCCGTGGTCTCGAAGATGGCGACGATGCGGAACCTGAAGTTCGGGTTGTTGTCGACCCCCGCGATGCCCGCGAGGTTCACCACGCGCATCCCCGACCACGCGTTGCCCGTCGTCGCGGTGAACACGCCGCCGTTGGCCAGGCCCGCCGTGGTGAAGGTCGTGCCGTTCGTCGAGTACTCGAACCGCGCGTACTTGCTCGAACGCGAGTCGGAGTACTGGTCCCACGACACGACCACGAGGTCGCGCCCGACCGTGCTCGCGCTGAACACGATGCCGCCCGCGCCGTCGCCCGCGGGGAACCCGCTGATCGAACGCGCATCGTCTGCGGTGCCCGTGGCCGGATCCGTCGCGCTGCCGAGGCCATCCGAGAATGCCGCCGTGGACACGCCGAGTTCAGCGGAGGTTCCCGTACCTGTGGATGCGTTGGTGCTAACCGCGTTGAAGTCCCAGCGCGCGAAGACGGAGGTCCGCACGCCAGGCGTCAGCAACTCGAAGTCGCTCGCGTTGTTGTCGGTGTCAGTGGCGCCCGCGTTCTTGCGGAACATGGCCTGCGTATTGGTGTTCGCAGTCGTGGCTGTTCCCTCGGCACAGTTGCCGGTCCCGTACGCCACCTTGTCGACCAGGGTCGCGTTGAGGCTGGCGCAGCTATTGGTAGTACCCGACTGCGCGGCGGTCAGCAGGGCGATGTTGCCCGAGTTGGCATCGAGGTCGATCGCCGTCGCAGCAAGAAAGTCTGTCGCGACCGCGGTACCTGTAGCCGTCACATTCAGCGAGACACTGACATACCCATATGGAGCGATGACCGCGCCCGAGGGGAAGGTGAACTGGCTTGCACCGAAAGTGCCTGTCGCCGAGGTGTAGGTGATGGTCCAGCCGCCGATGGGAATCGCCGTGGCGGTTGAGTTGTACAGCTCGACATAGTCCGCATTCGGGCTGCCCGCCGCCACGCCGCCACGGGTGTAGATCTGGCTGATGTTCACATCGCTTGCCTGCGCCGGCAACGCGGCACCCAACGCGCAGAGCGCGCCAAGCAGGGTGGATCGCAGTGATCTGGGAACTCCGGTCATCTTCTCACCCGTCGCGAACTCGACCGTCGGCGGGGCCTCGCAGCGGTCATTCGTCGTTTTGACGCAGGAACCGAAGCGCGGCTCACATTTCGCGCGAGTTCGCGACCTATGGACGCTCGAAGCTCCACGCGTGCCGCGTACGGCGGATACGAGGCCTTGGCCGATAGCGAAGGTCTGATAGCCAGGCCTCCGTCTGTTCCGACTGTTCCGCCTCGGAGACGAAGGTGCACGGGATGTGCGCGGCAAACCCTTGCGCCGAGGGATTTCGAGGGCATCCTGCGGTGGCGGCCTTGCAGGGATGCTGGCTGCCAGAGGAGGTCTCGTGTCTCGTGCGGTTCGTCACCGCACGGGTCAGGAAGACGCCGACGACCAACAAGGGACGGAAAAGATGAACGGACTCGACATGTCGATCAAGCGCCAGCGACCAGCACTCCTTGCCGGATTCGCGAGCATGCTCTGCGCGTGCGTCGCGATGCTGTCGTCGTCGACCGCGCGCGCCGACTCGCTGATCGGCCTCGAGCTGGTCGGCCCCGCCGCACCCGTCGTGGTTGGCCAGGAGATCCAGATCAAATTGCGCGCGAAGCAGGAGCCGCAGGACAACTTCGTCGGCCAGAGCTTCGTCGCCATCGACTGCATCCTGAAGTGGAACCCGAAGCGCCTGAAGCTGCTCGGGCTCACCACCACGGGCTCGGTGCCCCTGCTCAGCTCGTACTTCCCCACTCCTGCGAACGACTACACGGGCATCAACGAGGTGAACCCGCCGCAGGACGGCACCGCGCTCTACTACGCGCTCGCCCAGCTCGGTCAGCCTGTGGCCGTGCCGCAGACTGGCGTGCAGATCGTCACCTTCCGCTTCAAGGTGCAGTCGGCGTTCGCGTCGACGCAGGTGGAGATCCTGCCCACGCTGACCGTCACCGTGCCCGCCGACACCGTCGTGTACGACGGCACCGTGCCGGGCCTCGATGTCGCGGGAACGCTGACGAACGCCACCGTGGTGCAAGTGGTGCCCTGCGTCGGCGACATCGACCAGAACAGCGTCGTGAACGCCGCCGATCTCTCGATCCTGCTCGGGCAGTGGGGCCTTGCGGGCTCCGCAGACCTCGATGCCAACGGCGTCGTGAACGGCGCGGACCTTTCGATCATGCTCGGAAACTGGGGCCAGTGCCCAGGCACCTGAAAGCCGGAGTCTTCCCATGAAGTTCTTCATCTCCTCCATGCTCATTCCTGCGGCGATCGCCGCCGCCGACGCACAGGTCACGCTGACCGCGCCCGCCTGCGCGAATGTGGGCGACGAGATCGTCGTGACGGTGGGCGTGCCGGCGGGCGCGCCCTCCTTCGTGGGGCTGCAGAGCGCGCTGTCGTACGACCGCACGGTGCTCGAATTCATCTCGGCGTCGACCCCTTCGGGCCCGCTCGACCTGCCGATCTACTTCGCACACTCGGCCGCGAACGGCACCATCGACCTCGCGGTCGGCATCACGCCTCCCGCCGCCCCGATCACGGGTGGCGACGGCAAGATCCTGCGCTTCCGCGTGATCGCGAATCCGCCGAGCTGCCCGAGCGGCAATCTGGTCTCGTTCCGCTCCGACAAGCGCGTGCGCAACCTGCTCACCACCGACAACGGAGCGCCCATCACCCCCGCGCTCTCGAACCTCAGCGGCCTCAACATCGCCGCGGCGCCCGTGGTGACGGCCCCCGCCGATGTCAGCGTGGTGCCTCCCGTCGGGTTCATGTCGGCGACCGCCGATGTCGGCAGCGCCAGCGCCACGGGGTGCGGCACGATCACCACGGCGTTCGTGCGCAGCGACGGCAAGGCGCTCCTCACGGATCCGTTCGACCGGATCGACAGCCCCATCACGATCACCTGGACCGCCACCGACGCCTGCGGCCGCACCGACTCCGAGGTTCAGACCGTGACCGTCGATGTGCTGCTCGGCGACCTGTCGGGCGACGGCGTCATCAACGGCAACGATCTTGCGATCGTGCTCGGTGGTTTCGGCGGCGCAAGTGGCCAAGGCGATGTCAACGCCGACGGCATCACCGACGCGTTCGATATCGCGTACATCCTCGGCAACTGGGGCCTTACTGGCGGTTGAGCCGAGGGTCGGACGCCCCCGCCCCCCGCCGCGCCGATCAGCCGCTTAGCGCGCCGCTTCGACCGCAGCCTTCACGGCGGCGAAATCGATCTGCGTCTTGGGGATCTCGGCTTCCCACGCGTAAGCCACCTTGCCGTCAGAACCTACGACATAGACGGCGCGCTTGGTCACGCCCTTCAGACCCATCAGATCGCCGTGCAGCGCGTCGTACGAGGCGGCCACCGTCTTGTTGAAGTCCGACAGGATCGGGAACGGAACGCCCAGTTCGGATCGGAAGCGATCGACCACGAACGGGCTGTCGATCGACACGCCGAACACCTTGCAGCCGAGGCCGCCCCACTCCGCCCAGTGGTCGCGGAAGTAGCACATTTCTTCGGTGCAGACCGAACTGAACGCCAGCGGGAAGAAGAGGACGACGACCTTCTCCTTGCCGAAGCTCGCGCCCACGTCGACCTCCTCGCCGGGCTTGCAGGGAAGCTTGAACGCAGGAGCGACCGATCCGACCTGAAGTGCCATGGAAATTCCTTCCGAAGTGGAGTTGATTTGGGCCGCCACTGTAGCGCGGCAGGCTGTTC
>JBJTOV010000078.1:0-3321 GCA_046074745.1 Planctomycetota bacterium
CGGCGGTGCGCGGCGACTCGCCTGCGCGCGCGCTGACCGAGCTGAACGAGTTCCTCGCGCGGCGCAGCGCGAGCGACGAGTTCGCGACCATCTTCCTCGTCGCGATCCACCCCGATGGGCGCATCGAGGCGTGCGATGCAGGCCATGGGCTCGCCTTCATGATCGGCGTGCACGGCGCGCGCAGGGTCGATTCGGACGGCGGACCGCACGTGGGCGCGGCGGCCGGCATCGACTTCGGCGCATCGGAGACGGTGCTCGAGCGCGGCGACCGCCTGCTGCTCGTCACCGACGGCGTGCACGAGCAGCGCTCGCGCGACGGCGACCAGTTCGGCCTCGAGCGCATCATGGGCGTGCTGGGCGCCAAGCGCACGGGCGCCGACGATGTGGGCACGCTGCTCGCCGAGCTGTCGCGCTTCGCGGGCGAGCGGTTCGACGACGATGTGACGATCCTGTCGATCACGAGGAGCTGACCGTGAGGCGGGGCGTGAAACCTCGGTGGATCGCGACCCTTGCCGCATGCGCGCTGGCCGCGGGATGCTCGTCGGTGCGTGCGCCAGAATCGTGGACGCTCGCGGATTCGATCAGGTTTCCCAAGGTGGAAGAGGCGAGCGAATCGCGCAGCGCGCTGCGATCGGTTGCGGCGGGTGACGGCGCAGGGGACGACGCCGTCGCGGCGCTGGCCCTCGAGCTCTCGTCGTATGGGGCGGGCGAGCGTCATCCTGTCCGCTACGAGCCGTTCGTCGACAGCCGATTCACGGATGGCGAGGCCGGAGTTGCGGACGAGGGCGAAGGAACGCTGCGCGGAACCTGCGTGGTGGTGCCGGGCGTACTCGGCAGCGGGTCGGCCGCGCATATCGTGGGACCGCTCGCGCGCGAGGGCTGGGCGGTGGCCGTGGTGTGGCCGCCGCTCGTCGACCGCGTGATCGAGGCGATGCGCGAGGGCCGCGAGCTGTCGCGCGAGGAGCTCGGCGCGGCCGTCGCGCGCGAGGTCGACCGCACGGTGCTCGATGCGGCGCGGGTCGCGCAGCTCGAGCTGCGCTGGCTGCACGCGCGCCACCCCGAGCTCGCGGCGAAGCCCGTGCTGCTCGTGGGCGAGAGCATGGGCGCGATCGCAGGCGTCGGCATGGCGGCGAGCGGCGAAGTGCCGTTCGACGCGGCGTTGTTCGTGGCGGGCGGCGGGGGATTTCTCGATGTGGCGGCGAGCACGCCGATCCGCCCCGTGCTCTTCGGCGACCTTCCGATCGCCGACGGTGCGTTTGTGCGAGGATTTGCCGCGACCTCGCGCTACGACCCGCTGGTGGCCGCGCGTTCGCTCGCCACGGCGCCCGTGGCCGTGCTGACCGCGAGGATCGACTTCATCGTTCCGACCGCGTGCCAGGAGTCGCTGAGGCAAGCGCTGGGGAAGCCTCCGAGATTCGTGTTCGAGCGCGGCCACATCGAGCTCTTCACGATGGGCGGCGCGCATGTGATGCCCGTGGTGCGCGAGCTCGCCGCGCGCGTCGGCGACCGCAGCATGGCGGCGGCGGCGCTGTCGGCGACCGCGCCCTCGCCGTAGACGGGCGCTACGATCGGCCCCATGCCTGCCGCGCGCACGAATCGCCGCACGAAGCCCGCGCTTGGCGCGGCGGCTCCCGTGCGCGACCTTGCCGAGGCGTGGTTCGCTTCGCGCGGCTGGATTCCGCACGCGTTCCAGCGCGAGGCGTGGGAGCGTTCGGCGCGCGGCGAAAGCGGCCTGATCCATGTGCCGACCGGCAGCGGCAAGACCTACGCGGCGTACCTTGGGCCGCTGGCCGAGCTGGCCGCGCAGCCGGCCGAGGGACTGCGCATCGTCTATGTCACGCCGCTGCGCGCGGTGGCGCGCGACATCGAGCGTGCGCTGCGGCTGCCTGTCGACGAGATGGGGCTTGCGGTCGAGGTCGCGTCGCGGACGGGCGACACGGGTTCGGCCGAGCGCGCGCGGCAGCGGGAGCGTCTGCCGCAGGTGCTCGTGACCACGCCTGAGTCGCTTTCCCTGCTGCTTGCGAACGACCGTGCGCCCGAGATCCTGCGCGGCGTGGGCACGGTGATCGTCGACGAGTGGCACGAGCTGATGGCGTCGAAGCGCGGCGTGCAGGTCGAGCTGGCGCTCGCGCGGCTGCGCGCGCTTTCGCCCGCGGTGCGCACCTGGGGCCTGTCGGCCACGCTCCGCAATGTGGACGAGGCGGCGCAGGCGCTCGTCGGCAACGGCCGCGCCGCGGCGGTGGTGCATGCGGCCATGCCGCGCGAGATCGCGGTCGAAGGGCTCCTGCCCGACTCGGTCGAGCGCTTTCCGTGGGCGGGGCACCTCGGGCTCACGATGCTGAAGCCGCTTGTGTCGTGGCTTGATCCCGCGCGGCCGACGCTCGTGTTCACGAACACCCGTTCGCAAGCCGAGCGCTGGTTTGCGGCGATCTCGTGGGAGAAGCCCGAATGGCGCGGGCTGATGGCGCTCCACCACGGATCGATCGAGCGCGACGACCGCGAGCGCATCGAGGAGGGGCTCAAGTCGGGCGCGCTGCGGATCGTGGTGGCGACCTCGAGCCTCGACCTCGGGGTCGACTTCTCGCCGGTCGAGCGCGTGGTGCAGGTCGGGTCGCAGAAGGGAATCGCGCGGCTGATCCAGCGCGCGGGGCGCTCGGGGCATCGGCCGGGCGCGCGCTGCGAGGTGCTCTGCGTGCCGACGCACGCGCTCGAACTGGTCGAGATCGCCGCGGCGCGGCGCGCCATCGAGGCGCGGGAGATCGAGGAACGCCACGGATTTCGCGAGCCGCTCGACTGCCTGGTGCAGCACCTGGTGACCTGCGCGCTCGGCGGCGGGTTCGACGCCGACCTCGTGTACGCCGAGGTGCGCGGAACGGCGGCGTTCGCCCGGCTTTCGCGCGCCGACTTCGACTGGTGCCTCGAGCTCGCGGCCTCGGGCGGCCGCACGCTTGCGCGGTACCCGCAGTACCACCGCATCGCGCGCGGCGACGATGGCGCATGGCGCATCGCGGGGCGCAAGGCGGCGGCGCTGCACAGGCTGAATGTGGGCACGATCAGCGCCGACGCCACGATCTCGGTGGCGCTCGTCGGCGGGCGGCGGCTTGGGTCGATCGAGGAGAGCTTCATCGCGCGGCTCAACGAAGGCGACGCGTTTCTCTTCGCGGGCGACATCGTGGAGTTCGTGCGCGTGCGCGACATGACCGCGTGGGTGCGGCGCACGAAGCGCGCCGACGCGACCCCGCGCTGGAACGGCTCTCGCTTTCCGCTGTCGACCGCGCTCTCGGCGTCGGTGCGGCGGGCGCTCGACGAGGTGCGGCGCGG
>JBJTOV010000079.1:0-4454 GCA_046074745.1 Planctomycetota bacterium
CTCGGGCATGCGCGCGAGCAGCTCGCGGGGCGTGCCCGAGGACTTCAAGATCCAGCTCTACGACGGCCGCACGGGCGAGCCGTTCACGCAGCGCACCACCGTGGGCTTCATGTACATGCTGAAGCTCCACCACCTCGTGGATGACAAGATCCACGCGCGTGCCACAGGCCCCTACAGCCTCATCACCCAGCAGCCGCTGGGCGGCAAGGCGCGCACCGGCGGCCAGCGCTTCGGCGAGATGGAAGTGTGGGGCCTCGAGGCGTACGGCGCTGCCTACGTCCTCCAGGAACTGCTCACCGTCAAGAGCGATGACATCGAAGGCCGCCAGAAGATCTACGAATCCATGGTCAAGGGCACCAACACCCTCCAGGCCGGCATGCCCGTGGTCTTCCACGTGCTCTGCCAGGAGATCAAGGGCCTCGGCATGAACATCCAGCTCGAGAAGCAGACGACCGAGGCGAACGTGCTCCTCTGAGCGCGCGCGCACCGCACCGTCGGACGAGATCAGTCGGGAAGTCAGTCACCAGACAGGCACATCCCCGCCCCTGCGGCGGGTTCAACGGAAGGCAACAGCGATGTCCGAAAGCGTCTACGACCGCGTGAACGACTACGGCTCGGTCAAGATCACCCTTGCCAGCCCGAACGACATCCGAAGCTGGAGCTTCGGCGAGGTCAAGAAGCCGGAGACCATCAACTACCGCACCTATCGGCCCGAGCGCGATGGCTTGTTCTGCGAGCGCATCTTCGGTCCCGAGAAGGACTACGAGTGCGGCTGCGGCAAGTACAAGGGCACGAAGTACAAGGGCATCATCTGCGACCGCTGCGGCGTGAAGGTCACGCACAGCCGCGTGCGCCGCAAGCGCATGGGCCACATCAACCTGGCCGCGCCGATCGTGCACATCTGGTTCTTCAAGGCCATGCCTTCGCGCCTCGGCAACCTGCTGGCGATGAAGACCTCGGACCTCGAGAAGATCATCTACTTCCAGGACTATGTCGTCACCGACGCGCGCCAGACCGACCTCGAGTACAAGCAGGTCCTGACCGAGGACCAGTACCGCGAGGCCGTCGAGAAGTACGGCACGGGCCAGTTCGAGGCCATGATGGGCGCCGACGCGGTGCGCGAGCTGCTCCAGCAGCTCGACCTCGAGAGCCTGAGCAAGGAGATCCGCGAGGACCTCGGGCTCACCAAGTCGAAGCAGAAGCAGAAGGACCTGTCGAAGCGACTGAAGATCGTGGAGCAGATCCGCGAGTCGAAGTCGAACGAGCCCAAGTGGATGGTGCTCGATGTGATCCCCGTGATCCCGCCCGACCTGCGCCCGCTGGTGCTGCTCGAGAGCGGCAACTTCGCCACGAGCGACCTCAACGACCTCTACCGCCGCATCATCAACCGCAACAACCGCCTGAAGAAGCTGATGGACCTCAACGCGCCCGAGGTCATCGTGCGCAACGAGAAGCGCATGCTGCAGCAGGCGGTGGACGCGCTGTTCGACAACGGCCGCTGCCGCCGCCCGGTGCTCGGCTCGTCGAACCGCCCGCTCAAGTCGATCACCGACATGATCAAGGGCAAGCAGGGCCGCTTCCGCGAGAACCTGCTCGGCAAGCGCGTCGACTACTCGGCGCGTTCGGTCATCGTCGTCGGCCCCGAGCTCAAGCTCTGGCAGTGCGGCCTTCCCAAGAAGATCGCCCTCGAGCTGTTCCAGCCCTTCATCATCCGCAAGCTGAAGGAGCACGGCCTGGCCGACACCATCAAGAGCGCCAAGCGCATGCTCGAGCGCCGCGAGCCCGAGGTGTGGGACATCCTGGAGCAGGTGATCCAGAACCACCCCGTCATGCTCAACCGCGCGCCGACGCTGCACCGCATGGGCATCCAGGCGTTCGAGCCGGTGCTCGTCGAGGGCAACGCGATCAAGATCCATCCGCTCGTCTGCACGGGCTACAACGCCGACTTCGACGGCGACCAGATGGCCGTCCACCTGCCACTCTCGGTCGAGGCGCAGACCGAGACGCATGTGCTGATGATGTCGACGCACAACATCTTCAGCCCCGCGAACGGCAACCCGATCGTCAGCCCGTCGCAGGACATCGTCATGGGCGTGTACTTCCTGACCTGCGCGCATGGCGACAACACGAAGCCGGTGCGCAAGTTCAAGGACATGGAGGAGGCGCTCCTGTGCTTCCAGCTCCCCCACGGCGATCCCCGCAAGATCTCGTTCCATGATCCGATCGAGGTGCGCATGGCGCGCTTCGGCGAGATCGTGCAGGACCAGAAGAAGGCCGTCGAGCCGATGCCCGCGAACCGCCGCATCGTGACCACGATGGGCCGCCTGCTGTTCAGCGAGATCCTTCCCGACGGCATGCCGTTCTACAACTGCGCCCTCGGCAAGAAGGGCGCGGCGCGCGTGATCGACGACACCTTCGCCCGCAAGGGCAAGGCGGCGACGATCGACCTGCTCGACGCGATGAAGGCGGTCGGCTTCCGCTACTCGACCGTGTCGGGCCTTTCCTTCGCGATCACCGACCTGCGCATTCCCGACGAGAAGAAGGCGCTGCTCGACACGACGCAGAAGAAGGTCGACAAGGTGGAGAAGGCCTACCAGGCCGGCGCGATCACCGAGCGCGAGCGTCACAACCAGCTGCTCGACCTGTGGCAGCAGTGCCGCGCCGAGGTCACGACCAAGCTGGTCGAGGCCCTGAAGAAGGACCGCCGCGACGCCGACGGCGCGCCCGTCTCGATCGAGAAGATCGAGGGCTCGAAGTACCTGAACCCCGTGTTCCTGTTCTCCGACTCGGGCGCACGCGGCAATGTGAGCCAGATGCAGCAGCTCGCGGGCATGCGCGGCCTCATGGCCAAGCCGAGCGGCGAGATCATCGAGACGCCCATCCGCGCGAACTTCCGCGAGGGCCTGTCGATGCTCGAGTACTTCTCGTCGACCCACGGCGCCCGCAAGGGCCTGGCCGACACCGCGCTCAAGACCGCCGACTCGGGCTACCTCACGCGCAAGCTCTGCGATGTGGCGCAGTCGGTCGTCGTGCTCGAGGACGACTGCGGCACCCCGCACGGCATCCCGAAGAAGGCGATCTACAAGGGCGAGGAAGTGGATGTGCCGCTGCGCGACATCATCCGCGGCCGCACCAGCGTCGAGACGATCATCAACCCGATCACCGACGAGGTGATCGTGCGCCGCAACGAGGTCGTGACCGACCCGATCGCGCGCAAGATCGAGGATCTCGGCCTGACGAGCGTGTATGTGCGCTCGCCGCTCACCTGCAACACCGCGCGCGGCGTGTGCGCCCGCTGCTACGGCCAGGACATGTCGACGGGCTCGCCCGTCGAGATCGGCATGGCGGTCGGCATCATCGCCGCGCAGTCGATCGGCGAGCCGGGCACGCAGCTCACGATGCGCACCTTCCACACGGGCGGCATCGCCGCGCGTGGCCTCGTCGAGAACACCTACAAGGCCCAGTCGGGCGGCGTCGTGCAGCTCCGCGACTGCATGGAGGTCGATGTCCCGCAGGAGGACGGCTCGCGCAAGATGGTCGCCCTCAAGCGCAACGGCGAGATCCTCGTCGTCGACGCGCAGGGCCGCGAGCTCGAGAAGTTCAAGGTGCCCTACGGCGCGCAGCTGTTCGCGCGCACGGGCGACCAGGTCAAGAAGGGCACCGTGCTCTGCGAGTGGCAGCCGCACGCGACCCCCATCCTCGCCGAGAAGTCGGGCATCGTCCGCTTCAAGGACCTGATCGAGGATGTGACCTTCCGCATGGATGCCAAGAAGGGCTCCGACGGCGGCGAGGCCGAGATGATCGTCATCGAGCACACGGGCGAGAAGCACCCGCAGATCACCGTCGAGGACGAGACCGGCAACATCCTGGACTTCCACCACCTGCCCGCCAAGGCGCGCATCGAGGTGAAGGACGGCCAGCGCATCCTCCAGGGCCAGATGCTCGCGCGTCAGCCGAAGGAAGCGGCGCGTTCGGCCGACATCGTCGGTGGTCTTCCCCGCGTCACCGAGATCTTCGAGGCGCGCATCCCGAAGGATCCCGCCGTCATGGCCGAGATCTCGGGCCGCGTCGAGCTGCACTCGGACAAGCGCAAGGGCAAGATGACCATCCGCGTCGTCAGCGACGCGGGCCTCGAGCACGACCACCATGTGCCGCAGGGCAAGGCGCTTCTCGTCCACACGGGCGACCGTGTCGACGCGGGCGACGCCCTCACCGAAGGCCCGATGATCCCCGCCGACATCCTGCGCATCAAGGGCGAGGACGCGCTGTATGTCTACATGCTCGACGAGGTGCAGAATGTGTACCGCGCGCAGGGCGTGCCGATCTCGGACAAGCACATCGAGGTGATCCTGCGACAGATGCTGTCGAAGGTCCGCGTCTCGAACCAGGGCGATTCGGACCTGCTGCCGAACGAGGTCATCGACAAGTTCGTCTTCCGCGATGGCAACGACTCG
>JBJTOV010000080.1:0-2546 GCA_046074745.1 Planctomycetota bacterium
GTTTCGCCTCGCGAAAGCCGTCGGAAGCAGGCATCCTCGCGCCGCTGATGGGTTCGATCTGGGTCTGCGCGATCTGCGGACTCGCGGCGCTCCCGCTCGGCATCGGAACGGCGATCTACCTTGAAGAGTTCGCAAAGCGCACGCGGTTCACGCGCATCGTGCAAACGAACATCATGAACCTCGCGGGCGTTCCGTCGATCGTGTACGGCATCCTCGGCCTGACCGCGTTCGCGCGCATGTTCGGCGCGTTCGGCACGAATGTGGACGAGGCGATCGAGCTCGGAAACCCCGAGAGCCTGTGGTACATCCGCCTTCCGTTCGGCTCGAGCGTGCTCGCGGGCGGACTGACGCTGATGCTCGTGATCCTGCCCGTCGTGATCATCTCGACGCAGGAGGCGCTGCGCGCCGTGCCTGGCTCGCTGCGCGCGGGCGCGTTCGCGCTCGGCGCCACGCGCTGGCAGACGGTGTGGGGCATGACGCTGCCCGCGGCGGTGCCCGGCATCATGACGGGCGCGATCCTCGCGATGAGCCGCGCGATCGGCGAGAGCGCGCCGCTTCTCGTCCTCGGCGGACTGCTCCTCGTCTTCAACACCCCCGAGAACCTGATGAGCGACTTCGCCATCCTGCCGCTCCAGATCTTCAACTGGGCCGGCAGGCCGCAGGAAGCGTTCCATGCGATCGCGGCCAGCGCGATCATCGTGCAGCTGGTGGTGCTGCTCGCCTTCAACGGCGTGGCGGTGCTCATCCGACAGAAGCTCCAGAAGCCGCTCCAATAGCGGCGGGAAAGCAGCCGTGACGACCATGCAGCCCGAATCGACCAACCCCGCAGCGCACGCACATGGCCACAAGGCCGTGGCGCCCGTGCCCGCGATCGCGCCGCATCCGACGCACGCGCACGGCGCCGACGCGCCCCTGGCGATCCGCACGCGCGGGTTCTCCAGCTGGTACGGCTCGTTCCAGGCGCTGAAGTCGCTCGACCTCGACATCCCCGCGCAGCAGGTGACCGCGTTCATCGGTCCGTCGGGCTGCGGCAAGAGCACCTTCCTTCGCTGGATCAACCGCATGAACGACACGATTCCCTCGGCGCGCGCCGAGGGAACGCTCGACCTGCACGGCATCGACCTGCTGTCGAAGTCGGTGGATGTGGTCGACCTGCGCCGACGCGTGGGCATGGTGTTCCAGAAGCCGAACCCGTTCCCGAAGTCGATCTACGACAATGTCGCGTTCGGGCCGCGGCTGCACCGGAAGTACACCCGCGCCGAGCTCGACGAGCTTGTCGAGCAGAGCCTGCGCCAGGCCGCGATCTGGAACGAGGTGAAGGACCGCATGCACAGCTCCGCGCTCGGGCTTTCGGGCGGGCAGCAGCAGCGCCTGTGCATCGCGCGCGCCATCGCGGTCGGGCCCGAGGTGCTGCTGATGGACGAGCCGTGCTCGGCGCTCGACCCGAAGTCGACGCTTGCCATCGAGGAGCTGATCGAGACGCTGGCCGACCGCTACACGATCGTCATCGTCACCCACAACATGCAGCAGGCCGCGCGCGTGTCCGACCGCACCGCGTTCTTCTTCGAAGGACGCCTGGTCGAGTCGGGCGACACCGAGGCCATCTTCACCAAGCCAGCGAACAAGCAGACCGAGGACTATGTGACCGGCCGCTTCGGCTGAACCCGCACGGATGCGGCGTCGAGGGCGCGGTACGCCCGCGGCGCGCCTACACAGGAACTGAACAATGCCCGTCAACCTCCAGGCCCGCGTCATCGATCTCCGCAGGAACCTGCTCGCGCTCGGCGCGCTCGTCGAGCAACGCGTCGCGAGCGTGATCGAGGTGATCCGCGACGGCGACACCCAGCTTGCCCGCGAGGTGAAGTCGGGCGACGCCGAGATCGACCGCATCCAGCTCGACATGGAGAGCGAGTGCATGCGGCTGCTCGCGCTCGGAAGCCCGGTCGCCAGCGACCTGCGCCTGATCCTGACCGCCATGCGCGTGTCGAACGAGCTCGAGCGCATCGCCGACATGTGCAAGGGCATCTCGAAGCGCGTGATCCGCCTCGTCGAGGCGGGCAACTACCGCTACCCCCCCGCGCTCGTGCAGATGGCCGAGGCCGCGCGCGACATGCTGCGCAATGTGCTGGTGGCGTTCTCGAACGAGGACATCAAGCTGTGCCTCGAGGTGCGGCGCTCGGACGACTACATCGACGGCCTGAACCGCGAGGTCGTGGCCTGGGCCAGGGAATGGATCGAGCAGGATGTCGAGAAGTCGGGCGCGGCCATCGAGCTCCTGGCGATCGGCCAGCGGGTGGAGCGGCTGGCCGACATTGTGACCGCGATCGCGGGCGACACGATCTTCCTCGTCGAGGGCCGCGTCGTCCGCCACGGCGACTGAATCGGTTCCAGGTGAGTCTGGCACCACTTCCCAGGTCGGAAGTGACGCGTCGGGGAGCGCGGTTCCGCGCCGATAATCGCGAGCCGCTGCCGTGCGATCCGGGCGCTTCCCCCGAGTCGGGCTTCGCGCTACACTGCGCGGCTCCCCGGAGCCAGCCATGCACTAT
>JBJTOV010000081.1:0-4363 GCA_046074745.1 Planctomycetota bacterium
CCGCCGTCGCCGCCGGCGGTGTGGCTGCCGCAGAACGAGATCGCGAACTCGCCGACCACGCCGCTCGTGATTCGCTCGGGCGCGTTCCGCGGGCAGCTCTGGCTCGGCGAGCTCACGCTTGGCGGCATCAACCGCGTGTCGCTCGAGGAGGTCGCGGACGAGCTGCAGGGATGCGCGTATCGCGCGGGCAATGGGCTCGAGGGCGGCGTGCAGCGGCTTGTCGACGGGCCCGACGGCGCGATCTATGCGTGCTCGATCGGCTCGGGCGGCAACTGGAACTGGCGCGACACGCGCTTCGGGCTGCAGCGACTCGCCCCGACCTCGACCGAGGTGTTCGAGATCGCCGAGGTCTCGGCGCTGGCCGATGGGCTTGTCGTGCGCTTCACGGGCGCAGTCGATTCCGAGTGGCTGCGCGATGCGCGCAACTTCTCGCTGCGCCAGTGGCGCTACGAGGCGACCGCGAACTACGGCGGTCCGAAGATCGACGAGGAGGAAGTCGCGGTGGTCGAGGCGATTCCCGAGGCGTCGGGGCGCGCCGTCGTCCTGCGTGCGCCCGGGATCAAGGCGGGGCGGGTGGTGCATTTGCGCACGAATCCCGTCTCGCAGGCCGATGAGAAGATCTGGTCGACCGAGGCCTGGTACACGATGAACGCGAAGCCGACGGCGGAGGCGCCTGCGAGCCCGTACCGCGCGCGCTCCGCGGAGGCCGCTCGGTAGCGGATCGCGTGCCGATGTGAGCGGACGGCGAAGGCCATGGACACGCTGATCTTCCTCCTCATCCTCGCAACGCTCGTCGCGATGTGGCGCGGCCGGCAGCGGCTCGCGATCGTGCTGTTCCTGCTGTCGCTTGGAGCGGCGGCGCTGCTGTTCAGGCACCACGCGACCGATGTGCTGCCGATCTCGCTATGACGCTGCTGCGCGCCATCCTCGCGAACTTCTGCACGCTTGCGGTGTGCGGCGTGCTGCTCGGTGCGTTCGGCGCGCAGTTCATCGGTGGCGAGCTTCCGTGCCCGTTGTGCATCCTGCAGCGCATGGCGATGATCCTGTGCGCGGCGGGGCCGGCGTGGCTCCTCGCGACGGGGCTGCGTCGCGAGGTCGACGCCGCCGACTACGCGCGCTGCTACGGCGCGAGCGCACTGGCCGCCGTGCTCGGCGGGTGCATGTCGGGCCGGCAGGTGCTGCTGCACATCGCGCCGGGCGACCCGGGCTACGGGGAGCCTGTGCTGGGCATGCATCTCTACACATGGGCGCTGGTGGTGTTCGCGACGGTGGTGGGGGTGGCGGGAGCGCAGCTTCTCCTGCTGACGCCGACGCGCCCAGAGCGGTTGCCGCTGAGGGCATTGTCGCGCGCGACCTTTGCGCTTCTGGTGGCGATCACGGTGGCAAACGCCGCGGCGGTGTTCGCGCTTGAGGGGTTCTACTGGGTGCTGCCCGACAACCCGACGCACTACCGCCTCTTCCAAACGGTGCCTGGCACCTCCCCGGCACCTGCCAGGTGAACCCGGCACCTCCGCGGCACCAAGCCCGGAACTCGCCAGCGTGGTAAGGCGGCGAGTTGACAATTTGTCACCGCGCGGTGCCGCGCACGTGCCGGGTGCGCCAGGTAGGTGCCAGGCAGGTGCCAGGCACCGTTCGAAGTAGGATCCGTGCATGGTCGACACCCGCAAGGCCCCCCGCCGGGAGCTCTCCTTCCACTGCACCGGCTGCCTCAAGGAAGATCTCGCCCGCATCGAGGCCTCGCACCGCTGCGCTGCGGTCGCAACCACGGGCAACTGGACGGCGGGCGAGATCCTCGACCATGTCGCCTGCAACTGGGAGTACGCCCTCGACGGTTTCCCGTCTGAGGCACGCGTCTCGTTCCCTGTCCGTATCGTGGCGCGGCTCATGAAGGGTCGGTTCACGAGCGGCAAGACGCTGCCCTCGGGAGTCAAGATCCCAAGCAGCGCCACCTACATGCAGCCGCGCCGCGCCTGCTCGTTCGACGATGGGTTGGCCCGCCTTCGGCGCGTGCTCGATCGCCTCGATGGCGGGGAGCAGATGACCGCCGCGTCGCCCGCCTTCGGGCCGATGACCCATGACGAGTGGATGCGCCTGCATCTTGCGCACGCGCAGCTTCATCTCGGATTCATCGACCCGAGATAGCGCCCGGCGGCGGACCTCAACCCGGCTTTCGCGCCGTGCCGCGGCGCCGCTGCGCCGCCAGCACCGCGGGCGAGCGCTGGTCGGGAATGATTCCCACCATCAGCCGGACGATCTCGCCATTGCCCGAGTGCGTGTGGCGCGAAGCGAAGTCGCGGATCTGGTTCTTGAGCCCGATCAGCTCTTCCATGCCCGCCTTGTCGAGCCGCATGATCTTGCCGAAGAGGTAGTGCATGTCGAGGCCCTCGACGCGCGTCTCGCAGCCGTCGAGCGCCTTCATCGTCGCCTCGTGCTCCCGCGACTGCAGGCGGAAGAACGCGCGGCTGCAGCGGATCCACTCCTTCACGCGCGTCAGGCACGCGGGGTCGTACGGGCGCGCGTCGAGCATCGGTCCCTCCCCGTACACCGCCACGGGTCGCCGCGCCGATGGGCGATGCTCGACCACGCGAAGGAAGTCGGCGTCGACGAGAGCCTGGATGTGCGGATAGATGCTCGCCCGCGAGCGTCCGGTGACATCCGCGAAATCCTGCGCGGTCGCCGGGCAGATCGAACTCGCCACGATCACCAGCTCGAAGCGGAGCGGTGAAGCGATGGCGCGCCATTGGGCATCCTGCCAATACAGCAACGGCGTGGACGCGGAGGTGCTCGGAGACGACGAATCCATCGATGGCAGCCTACATCGTCTTTGGAGATACATCGCCTCCAGAGTTCATCGCCTGAACGAAAAAAAGTCCATCTCCTCCCGAATGAACCGTCGCGGGCTGCCTTCGGATCGTCAGCGCTCCGGCAGCTCCCAGCCGACGCGCAGCGCCGCGGGAACAGGCGGAAACTCCATCGAAACGCGGATGAGACGGAAGTCGGCCAGGTCCTGGCCAAGCCTGCCGAGCGCCGCCGCGATCAGCTCCGAATAGCGCGGCATCGCGTCCACCGACAGCGAGTCCCACGCCGCATCCACCACGACCGACCGCGTCTCGATCGGAAGCTCGGCCGCGACAAGCCGCTCGAAGCTCGAGTCGATCGGCCCTGCGAGCGCCCCGTGGAAGCTCGACCGATGCGCCTCGGGCCCGCGGATCGATCGATGCACGAGCAGGTCGGCCACGAAGTACTCCGCGGGGAAGCTGATCGAGGTCAGGAACTGCGCCACGCGGTCGTTGGGCTTGGCGAACATGTCGTACGCCGCGGGCAGCAGCGTTCCGAACACGAGATCCGACTCGCCGGGCTTGCCGATCGGCCCCTCGGCCAGCTCGACCATCAGGCGCCCATCGCGTTCGATGCTCCGCACGGCCGCCTCGGGAAACGACGAGAAGTCGCGGATGAGGAAGTCGCTGAGCTGGGCCGCGCCCGACGCAAGCAGGGGTTCCGCGGTGCTGCCAGGCGCACCGTGCTTCATCGCGTTTCGGAACACGGGAAGATTGATGCCGGGCCGCAAGCGCCTGATCCCGCACAGCGCCGCGATCACCGAAACATCGAAGAGGGCGGGGTCCGCTCGGCTTGGCGAAAGGATGTGCGAAGTGAGCCGCAATCGCGCCTGCACGCCGAACACGCCGCTCAGGCCTCGGAATGCAAGCCGCCTCGACTGTTCGAGGTTTCCGTCGGCGCGCAGGCTGTCGAGCACGAGGTCGAGCTCGGCACGGCTGCCGAAGTGCCGCTGCACCACGACATCGAATCCGCGGAACGCATCGCGCAGCGCCTGCACTGCGTCGGAAGACGCACCATGCGATTCGAACGCCTTCGCGTAGATCTCGACGCCCTCGGGCCCGGGCAGCATCGGAATCGCGTCGAACGGGTCGTGCGCGAGCAGCACCCGCGCGACCTTCCAGGTGAGGTTCTTGTTGAGCCGGAGGCTGCGCGCAACATCCTGGGGCTTCAGTGGATCGACACCCGCCGCGGCGTTGATCGACCTGACGGCGTCGACGATCACGCGGATCGATGCCTCGCACTCCGCGCGGAAGCCAGCCAGCCCGTCGGACAGCGAGCGGTGGGCCTCACGCGCCTTCGCAGCCTTGGCGAGCGAGGCGAAACTGGTCTTATTGAGTCTCATGTCAGGTCAGCAGCCCGCAACCCTGCGGCATGATCGAAGCAGCCCTCGTCGGGCGGAACCGAACGCAATCGGAAACGCGCCATAAGCCGCGCTGGACGCCCCGCGGGCTCGTCTCATCGGCCCTCCCCGCGGCAGTCCGCGAGTTCGACCTGTGCGATCTGTCGCACCTGCGCAGGATAATCC
>JBJTOV010000082.1:0-10593 GCA_046074745.1 Planctomycetota bacterium
AGGTCTTTCCGTCGCGCACGCGCGGCATGGGCCTCGCGAGGAACGCCAGATCGGAGGCGCGTTCGAGCAGGCGCGCCCAGCGCGCGTCGAGCGGCCGCCATGCGGCATCGAGCGCATCCACCGAAGGCCACGAATCCGCGGCGGGAATCGTGGTCGCGGGATCGGCTTCCTCGAGGACATTCGCCCACACCATTTCCGCACCGAAGAGATGCACGATGGTGCCGAAGAGCGAGCCGACGCCCATCTCGAACGGGCGGCGCAGTTCGGAATCGGTGCAGCTGCGTGCGGCGGCGAGGATCTTCGCGCGCGTCCACAGGCGGTGATCGTGCAGGCGGCGGATGGTGTCGGCGGCGGAGAGCTGCGGGGGTGGTTGCGTGTGGGCCATGCACTCATGCTCCCACAACGAACGGTGCCTGGCACCTGCCTGGCACCTCCCGGCCGCACCCGGCACCTGCCCGGCACCACCTTCACTTTCCGACATCGAGTGTTACTTTTCGATTTTCCGCGGCAGAAGCGACTCGAGAATGCCTACAAGCGCTGGTACGGCTGCATCAAGTCGAGGTGCCGGGGAGGTGCCGGGTGCGCCAGGGAGGTGCCTGGCACCTGCCTGGCACCGTGCGGAATGCGGTTGGGTCGAGCGAGCGCGCCCGCGCCAGAATCGACGCTGCAGCCGCGCTCGCATGGCGTTCCGCGCGCGCACACTCGTCCACCAGCACCGCCTCGTGTGTCGCCGCCAGCGCTGCCGCAACGGGGCGCGACGGTGCGAAGCGGTCGACTCGCGCAAGCGGGAACTCCATGCGCGCGTGCAGCGCGCGCAGGCACTCCGCATGCAGCGCCGCGAGCAGCCGCGACTCGTTTCCGCCGTGACTTCGCAGCGCTTCCGCGCGGGCGTCTGGCTCGATCGACCTCACCTCGTGCGCGCACACCGATGCGATCCACCGCGAAAGCCCCGCGATCTCCGCGGCGGCGCAGTGCTTCGAGTCGCGCACGCCGCGCGCCAGGGCCTCCTCCTCGAGCGCGACGGGCATGGCCACCGCGGCCACCGAGAGCGCTCGATCGCACTCCGCCTTGCCCGACTCGTCGCTGCCCGCGATCAACGCCACGCGCACGGGCGGATCGCCTCCGTCAGGCACATCGCGCTCGGATGGAAACGCGGCCCTGAACCGCGCATCAAACCGCTCCGCCT
The DNA here is from genome assembly GCA_046074745.1 of Planctomycetota bacterium. Classification (GTDB taxonomy): domain Bacteria; phylum Planctomycetota; class Phycisphaerae; order Phycisphaerales; family SM1A02; genus QWPT01. Next base: position 1,187 of record JBJTOV010000082.1, read on the forward strand.
CGGGCCACTCCCCCGCTTCGACAAGAACGAACCCTGCGCCGATCCGCACGCGCGTGCCCGCACCATCGAGCAGCTCCCACTCGGCAAGCGCGTCGGGTGGCGACACCGCTCGGAAGTCCGCGCGCGCGAGCGCCTCGCGCAGCGGACCGAATCGCGCCGATGCGCGTCGGTACACGAGGGCGGCGGGCGAGCGCTCGGTCGTCACGCGGGTAGGCTACCCGCATGAGCTCCGTCGCCGCAGCCCCGTACGCCACCGACATCGGCGCGATCCGCGCGGCGCGCCGCCGCATCGAGCCCTTCGCGCACCGTACCCCCGTGTCAACGAGCGCCACGCTCGACGAGATGTCGGGCCGCCGCCTGTGGTTCAAGTGCGAGCTTCTGCAGCGCACGGGATCGTTCAAGTTCCGCGGCGCCACCAACGCCGTGTGCCTCCTGCCAGAGGCCACCGCCGCGAAGGGCGTGGTCACGCACTCGTCGGGCAACCACGCGCAGGCGCTCGCGCTCGCGGCGCGCATGCGTGGAATTCCCGCGCATGTCGTGATGCCCTCCAACTCGGCCGAAGTGAAGAAGTCCGCGGTGCGGGGCTACGGAGGCCGAATCATCGAGTGCGAGCCGACCCTCGAGGCGCGCGAGTCGACCGCCGCGCGCGTGATCGCCGAGACCGGCGGCACCATGATTCCGCCGTACAACCACCCCGATGTCATCGCAGGCCAGGGCACCACCGCCCTCGAACTGCTCGACGAGTGCCCGCACCTCGACGCCATCGTCGTTCCGCTCGGTGGCGGAGGCCTGATCTCGGGCATCGCCATCGCCGCCAAGGCCATCAAGCCATCGATCCGCATCATCGGCGCCGAGCCCGAACTCGCAGGCGACGCCGCCGCTTCGAAGCGCGAAGGCTCGATCCAGCCCGCGATGAAGCCCGTCACCATCGCCGACGGACTGCGCACCTCTCTCGGCCCGCTCACTTTCCCCGTCGTCCGCGACCTCGTCGACGACATCGTGCTCGTGAGCGAGGCCGACATCGCATCGCACATGCGGCTCGTGTGGGAGCGCATGAAGCTCACCATCGAGCCGAGCGCCGCGGTCGGCGTCGCCGTCGCGTGCAGCGCGTGGATGCGCGCGCGCCCTGATCTCGCCGATGTCGGCGTCGTCCTTTGCGGCGGAAACAACGACCTGTCGGCGCTGCCCTTCTAAAAACCACACGGCCCCGCGCAACGGGGCCGTGTGCCAAGAACCTTGTCTCTCGCATCGCGAGCCGCGCTCACGCGTCGTTCGCAGGCTGCCTTCCGCGCGCATTCGACTTCTCGAGCTCGCGCATCAGGCGTTCCATCTGCTCCTCGAGACGACGGATCCGGTCCTCGCCCGAACCATCCGCCGGCCCGCGCGCGCCCTCTCGCGGCGCATTCTCGCCGCGTGGCTGACGCTGCTCCCGCTGCTCCCGTGGCTCCCTCGCCGCCTCGCCCTCGTCCGATCCGCGGAACCTGCGCTCCATGCGCTCGGCCCACTCGCCCATGCGGCGCTCCATGTCGCGCATCGTGCGCTCGAACTGCTCGATGCGCTCGGGCCCGATGCGGTCGCGCATGTCCTGCATCGACGGCATCGACGGAAGTCGGAACTCGCGACGCTCGCCATCGGGGCCGAAGAAGAACATGCGGCCGCCTTCCATGGTTCCGAAGCCGGGCATGTAGACGCCGACCTCGTCGGGACCAGCGGAACCTCCCGGCCCGTTGGCCGCGCCTTCGAGCGCCATGCCCTCGACGGGCGCGAGCTTCTCGGCATCGAACGCCGCGACCTCGATGTCGACCGTCTCGCTCTTCGCGCCGCGCCTATAGCCGATCTTCACCTTCGACCCAGGCTCGATGCCGCGCATCGCCGCACGCACGGCTTCAGGCGACGCGTCGCCTGAGCCGTTCACCGACACCACGACATCGAACCGCCTGAGCCCCGCGTTGTGCGCCGGCAAGCCTTCCATCACGGCGGTGAGCATCGTGGCCTTTGCCGCATCGATGCCGAGATGCGCCGCAAGCGCCTCGTCGACGGGCCCAAGCCCCGCGCCGATCATCGACTTCGGCGGCGGAACGGCCTCGCCGCGAACGCGGTCGAGCGGAAATCCCTCGACGACGATCTCGCGCTGCGCCCCCTGCGGCGGCATCGGCGGCGCGGGCTGCATGCCGGCCTCGACATGCGCGAGCACGCTTCCATCCGCCGCGAGCAGGTCGTAGCCCGACTTCGTGCGCCGCACGCGGTCGGGCGGAATCCGCTCGCCATTCACCGAGGCGCGCACGACCTTGCCATCGGTGACGACGAGCTCGACCTCGCGGCCGTCCCGATCTCCGCGCGTCGCGAAGGCCTGTGTCGAAGTGCGCACCTCGCGCCGCTCCGCGCCCTGCTGCGCCCACGCAGCGGGCGACGCGGCCAGCGTCGATGCGAGCAGCGAAGCCACGATGCCGATTGCCGTTGGAAGTCCTGCCATGTCCGTCCGTTCCTTTCGCCGCGCCACGCGCGGCATTGCCTCTGTCCGTCGCTCGTTCACCGCTGCCGCGCGCGCACGCGCGCCCCGATCATCGCCGATCGGATGCGTCACTGCACGCTTTCCGTCCGCGGCCGGATCACGACCGTCCGCGCGCGTCCGGTCTCGCCCGATGGCGCAAGCCCGTAGAGCTCCGGCGCACGCCGCCGCTCGTACACCTGGCGCACCACGATGATCTCGAACCCCTCGCCACGCGAAAGTTCGCGCGAACCGACGAGGACAGGCGGCGCGACCTCTCCGTACACCACGCCCTCCTCGCGCGCCTTCGCCACATACGCGTCGAACGCGGCGTCGCTCGACGCAAAGGCGGGCACACCGAGCCCAGCGACACTCGCCACGGGTTCCGCCGCGCGAGGAAACGCCGCGCTGCCGAGCCATCCGAGCGCGAGCAGCGCCGCGACCGCCCAGCCAAGGCGCGGCCGCGCCGCGAACAGAAGCGGCCTCGCGGGAAGATCGACCGCATCGGCACGCGCCGCCACCGCGAGCGCCGCGCGCGAAAGCCGCAGCTCGTCGGCCTGCCAGAGCGCGAGCTCGTCGAGCACCGCGGGATCCGACGCCCCACGCGCGCGCACCGCGGCCAGCGCCGCGGAATCACCCTGCACGGCGCGCGAGAGCAGCACATCGATGTCATCCGCCGGCGAAGCGCCTGGGGTGGTTTCCATGTTCATCGCATCGTCTCCTGTCGAACAATCCCGTCCTCGCGCGCCATCTGCCGCAGCATGCGCCGCGCGCGCGCAAGCCGCGTCTCGACCGTCGTCTCGGGCACATCGAGAAGCTCCGCGATCTCGCGCTGCGAAAGCCCTTGTCCGACCTGCAGCATGAGCGGCTCGGCGTAGGCCGGCGCGAGGCGCGCGATCCGCGCGAGCGTCTCCTGCACCTCGGCCTGGTGGTCGCCCGCGTCGGCGACGCGCGCCAACGCCGCCACTGCGCGCAGCGCCCTGCGCTCCGCCGCGGCCGAACGCACCCACATGCGCGCCGCGTTCACCGCGACCACCCGCAGCCAGCCCCGCAGGCTGCCTGCGTCGCGCACATGGCGGCACTTGGCGACCAGCGTCGCGGCCACATCCTGAAGGATGTCTTCGAGGTCGGCGCCCCGCGGCGCATGCGCGGCCACGACCGAGGCCACCCAGCGCCGGTTCGCGCGCCACACCTCGTCGAGCGCGGCGCGGTCGCCCTGCGCGGCGCGCGCGAACAGACGCGCCTCGGCCAGCGCGCGCACGGTGCGCGTCGCCTCGCCTTCGTCGCCTTCGAGCAGTGCGGAGCCGTCGCTTCGGTCGTCCATCGGGTGCCCACAGGATGCGCGGAACCAACCGATCCGTCAGCCCGCCGCTGCATCGCGCGGCGATTTCGCGCCCGCATCGGGAATGGTTCCGCGGACCTTTCGACCGGGTGGCCCAAACTCTCCGAACACCAGAACCCTCCGACCCCCGCGTCGGATTCCTGCGGCTACCACGCCCCGAGCACGATCCCGAGATCGGCGGCATTGACCAGTCCGTCGCCGTTGAGGTCGCAGTCGGGCCGCCGCGGATCGAAGGGCTCGCCCGCGTCGCGCGCACCCCAGTCGCCAAGCACGAGCGAAAGATCGGCTGCGTTCACCAGTCCATCGCCATCGATGTCCGCAAGCTCGAGGCACTCGAGCGTGGCGGCCCAGCGAAGTCCATACGCCTGGAACGGCGGCGGATCCTTCGGGCCTGGCGGGAACTCGGGGTCGATCTCGTCGCAGTCGAGGTTGCTGCGGATCGCGCGGTCGTTTCCGCCCGCGCCGAGCGCGAGCGAGACCACGCCCGCCGGCGCGATGAACACGATCGACTTCGGCGCGCCGCACGGGTCCTCGCCCACGAGCCAGCGCGTCTCGTTCGGACCCTCGCAGCCCCCCGTCACCAGCTGCAGCTCGGCCGGAAACTCGGACTGGATCGCGAAGCGAAACCTCCGCGGCTGCGCGCCGTCGAGCGCGAACCAGTCGGTGTCGCGCGGGCCGCCATCGGAGATCTTGCCCCGCATCGCGCCGCCGCACGCAAGCGAGATGCGGCCCTGCGACAGCGGCGTGGCGCAGCCGTCGTTGAAGCGCTCGTAGCAGGGCTCGTTCTCGTCGGCGTACGCGGGCAGCGCGAGCTCGCACTTCGGCACGCCGCACCACGCGGCCGCCTCGCGCGCGCACACGGCGTCCCACTGCACCGATTCGCACCATGGATCGAGCGCGGACAGGAAGTCGCAGCAGGTGTAGTCGGCGCAACCGGGCCCATCGTGCGGCTCGATGCAGCTGCCCGCGGCGGGACAGTTGATGCCGTCGCAGAGATCCTCGGCGGCCTTCACGCATGCGGCGTCCCAAGTCACCTCGCAGCACAGCGGATTCGCCTCGCAGACGAGCGCGCAGCACTCGGGCATGATGCAGCCGGGCGTTTCGTGCACCTCGCGGCAGTCGCCGTCAGCGGGGCACTGCGCGACGGCGCCCGACACGAGCGACGCGAGCATCACGGCGGCAGCCGAGGCGCGCGCGATCATCGCGGCTCCTTCCGAACGGACGCGGCGGCCTCTGACGAAGGCTGCGAAGCCGTGGCCTCGATCTCCTTCGCAAGCCCTGCAAGCCACACGGCGACATCCGCCGCATCGCGCACGCCGTCGCCGTTGAAGTCGCCGCGCGCGGGCACGCGTAGCGCGGGTTCCGCCGCGCGGTCCTGCGGCTTCGCGGGCATCGCGGCGCGGCGCGCGCCCGCGACTCCCCCGCCGCAGCCCTTCTGCGGCGTGTTGTTGATGCAGGTGAACACGGCGCGCGCGGGTCCGTCGATTCCGACGATGTCGAGATCGCAGTCGCCGTCGACATCGATCGCGCGCAGATCGCGCACGAGCTGTCCGAACGGCAGCAGCCCGTCGAGCGTGAACGAGAACGCGGGCCCCGTGCGTCGCCCGACCGTGATCAATCCGGGCAGCGCCGCGCCCACGGCGCTGTCGGCGTCGCCGTCGCCGTCGAAGTCGGCGACCTCGACCGCGAACGCGTATCCGAGCGGCGGGCCTTCGCCCACCAGACGCTCGTCGAAGCGGCCGCTGCCGTCGTTCACGAAGGCGACGATCTTCTGCGCCGCCTCGAGGAGCAGCGCGGGGCACACCGCGTCGAGATCGCGGTCGCCGTCGATGTCGGCGAGCACCAGGCTCGACATGCCGGGCCGCTCCACGCCGATCTGCGGTCCGCGGTACTCGACCGCGCGCGCGAAGCGCCCGCCGTCGTTGCGCATCACCGCGATGCGGCTTCCGCCGACCTCGACCGCGACGAGGTCGGCGTCGCCGTCGCCATCGACATCGCCCGCGCGCACCACCCGCGGATAGGCGATTCCACCGATGAAACGGCCCATCTGCACGCGCGACACCCGCGTCACCGCGCCCGTGCCGCCGTTGAGGAAGACCTCGGCTTCGGCCCCCACATACGCAAGCGCGGCGATGTCGGTATCGCCGTCGCCATCGAAGTCGGCAAGCGCAAGCCCCTGCGGATCGCGCGCGAGCGGCGACAGCACCTCGGCCACGGGCTCGAAGAATCCGCTCGCCTGCGCGCGGTAGAGCACCAGCCGCGGCAGATCGCCGCGCCACATGGCCACGATGTCCTCGCGCGCGTCGCCATCCATGTCGGCCACGCCCACGCAGTCGACGAATCCGTCGGCGACCAGGGTCTGCGCGACCGTGAAACGGCCATTGCCAAGCCCGCGCATGGTGAACAGCCGCCCGTCGGGGTCGCGCCCGGGCACCACGAGATCGATGTTGCCGTCAAGGTCGAAGTCGAGCGGCTCGAGCGTGGTCGGGAAGTACGGCGCCTCGAACGCGTCGTACACGGGCTGCGCGAACACGAGCGGCTGCTCCTGCGCGCGCGCGGGCAGCGCGACGGCCGCGGCGATCACAAGGCACGCGGTCGTGGCTCCGTGCAGCGTCATCCGTTCCCCTCGAACGCGCGAAGATCAGCCCCAGTTCGTGCAGAGGATGGCGAGGTCGGGCGCTTCGACGCGACCGTTGCCGTCGAGATCCCCGAGGCCAGCCGTGCCCCAGTTCGCGAACATGATGGTCACATCCTGCACATTCACGGAGCCGTCGGCGTTGAGGTCGCCCGTGCGGATCACGACCGTGCCGTTCGCCACGATGTTCGCGTCGAGCGTGTTGGCCACGGTCACGCTGGTCACATCGCCCGAGAGCAGCAGGTTCGCCGTGCCACCCGTCGGGAACACGGTGGGAAGCGCCAGCGCGATGTCGGTGAACGGATCGGCCTCGATCGGGGTGGTCTGCGCGGCGCTCTGCTGGATGTCGAGCGTGATCGCGACGCCGCCGGCCACCTCGACGATCGTGCCGGTGAGCGGAAGGACCGCGGGCACGGGCGTGCCGTCAGACACGGGCTGCCCGAGCGCGTCGGCCACGATCACGAACTCGACGGGAACCGCGACATTGAAGGTGAATCCCGAACCCGTCTTCTGCGGCGTGAGCGCGCCGAAGACCGGGGGGCCGACCTGGGTGGCGGTGAACTCGCTGATCGTCGCGTTGCCGAGCGGAATCGGAATCGTCACGCCGCCCGGGAACAGCGAGCTCGGGTTCTGCGTGCGGAAGGTCTGGTAGTTGATGTTGAGCGTCGTCGCGAGCACGCCGTCTTCGCCGCCGAGCAGGTCGAACGCGAGGTTGCCCACGCGGATCTGCAGGCCCTCGCTGTCGACGCCGAGCCGCAGCGAACCCGTCGGCTGCGTGTCGATGTCGCCCGCGAGCACGAACGACGCGGTGTACGGGATCGGGTTGTTGCCGCTGCCGCCGAAGAAGCCGGGCAGCGTGAGCGTGCCGGTCGGATTGGTCTTCGCGTTGTAGTTGCCCTTCAAGGTGCCTGCGAACGGCGCGCTCAGGTCGAGCGTCTGCAGGACCGAGCTCGCGGAGGGCGACACCGCGCAGTCGTAGGTGATCTCGTTCGCAAGCGCGCACGATGCGGCGGCGAACGCGAGGACGGTGGTCAGCTGCTGGCGCATGTCGGTCTCCGGTGGGCGGGCCGCGGACGACGCGGTTCCGTGGGCGATGGGCTTCAGGCGTAGCCTAAGCCACGAACCGCGGCCGCCAAAGCCGATCGACGGGCTTCCGCCGTGATTTCCGCGCATTTCGGCTCCCACGCACCGTGGGGCGGCGGTTCAGGAACCGCCCCGCAGGGCGCGGACGCGCTCGAGACGCTGCTTGTGGATGCCCCGATCGGGCTCGAGCGCCGCGAGCGCCTCGATGTGCATCTCGGCCAGATCGAGCCGTCCGGCCTCGACCGCGACCGCGGCGGCGAGTTCGCGGACCGTCGCATCGAACGGATTCATGCGCACGGCGCGCTCGGAGGCCTGCGTGGCGCGCTCGAGGTCGCACGCCGCGCGGCGGTTCCGCGCCATCGCGATCGCGTGCACATTGTCCTTGTCGCTTCGCAGGTCGAGCTCCCGCAGGTGGCCGAAGGCGCGCTCGTCGCCGCCCGCCGCCAGCCCGTCGCCGCTCGAGGCGGCCGCAAGCTTCGCCCACACGCGGTGCGGAAACGGATCGACGGGCCGCGCGCCCGCGTAGCGCGCGAGGATCTCGCGCGTCTCGGGCGTGTCGCTGTCGCGCATGCGGCGCAGGAGGAGCTCGAGAAGGTCGGGATGCTGCGGGAACTCCGCGAGGAACGCGCGCAGCGTGGCTTCGTCGAACTTGACGGGCGGCATCGCCGCCGCGGGCCACTCGCGCGCGCGCAGCGCAAACGGCGCGTCGCCCGGGGCGCCCACCGCCATCGTCCACGCCTTCACGACCTGCCTGCGGCGCTCGGCCTGCGACTCCTTCACGAAGTTCTCGAGCGACTCGTCGCCCTCGACGAGGCGCATCGCGAGCTCGCCGAGCGACGGCTGCGGGTCGAGACCCCACGCGCGCACCTCGTCCGCGGCCCATCGGGTGAACTGCGCGTGGAAGTCCTCGCGCGACACGCCGAACGCGCGGCGCATCGCCTCGTCCTCGCGGATTCCCTCGGCGTACGAGTTGAGCAGCGCGCGGATCGCGTCCCAACCGAAGCGCTCCTCGGCGAACTCGACCATCCAGCGGCCCTGCGCGTAGGCCATCGCGCGGTCGGTGGGCTTGCGCGGCCGGACGAACGCCCAGTTGATGCCGTCGAGGTCGAAGAGCTCGCCGCGCGTGGTGGCCGCGGCCAGCATCTGGCATGTCTCGAAGGTGCGCGGCGTGTCCTCGAGCGCGACCGCAACCGCCTCGGTGAGCCAGTGCGGAATGCGGTTGCGCGTCATCGAGAGCGTGACGGTGTGCGTGTACTCGTGCCGAAGCACCGCGAGCGGATCGAACAGCCCGAGATGCCGCGACTGCGGGCCTTCCTTCGGGATCTCGATCGCGATCGTCGGGCCCGTGCACACGGCGATCGTGTGGATGCGCGGAAGGCCCGTGACGCGCACGCCGAAGCTGCGGTGGTCGGGCATCACATCGATCAGCGTCTTCTGCGCGGGCTCGTGGCCGAGGCGCGCGCACACTTCCTCGTGCATCCGGTCGAGCACGCCCGCGAGCAGGCGCGCGACGAGCGCGGCGTCGCCGTCGGGGTGGCGGATCGTGAAGTGCGCGGTCTCGATGCGCCTCCAGCCCGCAAGCTCCTCGGCGAGGCGCAGCGTGAACACGGTGCGCTCGTCGTGCGGATCGAGCTCGACCGCGCGGCGCAGGTCGGCGACCGCCGTCGCCTCGCGGCCATCCTGCATCGAGAGGAGCCCGAGCTCGGCGCGCGGCAACGCCCACGCGGGCTCGCGCGCGGCGGCCAGCCCGAGCGTGGCGCGCGCCTCCTCGTACTGACGGTCGAACACCAGCTGGCGCCCCGCCACCATCAGGCCTTCGGCGCTGCCCGGCGCGATGGCGTCGAAGCGCGCGAATTCGC
>JBJTOV010000083.1:0-4557 GCA_046074745.1 Planctomycetota bacterium
CTCACCCGCGGCGACGGCGAGCGCGGCGACCTCGTCACCGGGAACGTCCGCGCGATCCGCGCGATCCCGCTGAAGCTGCGCGCGCCCACCGCGCGTTTCGGCGGCGCGCTCCCCGCGGTGCTCGAGGTCCGCGGCGAGATCTTCATGCCGATCCGCGAGTTCGAGCGCATCAACGAGGAGCGCGAGCGCCATGGCGAGCCGCTCTTCGCGAACGCGCGGAACTCCTGCGTCGGAACGCTCAAGAACAAGGACCCGAAGGTGGTCGCCTCGCGGCGGCTCTCGTTCGTGGCGCACGGCCGCGGCGAGGGCGAGGGGCTGCCCGCGCTCGCCTCGCACTCGCAGTTCGTGGCGTACCTGAAGGAGCTCGGCGTGCCCGTGTCGCCGCTCGGGCGCGCGTACGCCACGGTCGACGCGGCGGCGGCCGCGATCGAGGACTTCGCCGCGCGGCGCGCGGGCCTCGACTTCGCGGTCGACGGCATGGTGGTGCGCATCGACCGCTTCGACGAGCAGGAGCGGCTCGGCTCCACCGCGAAGAGCCCGCGCTGGGCGATCGCCTACAAGTACCCCGCCGAGCAGAAGGAGACCACGCTGCTCGATGTCGCGTGGCAGGTCGGGAAGGGCGGCACGATCACGCCGCGCGCCACCATGCAGGAGGTCGTGGTGGCGGGCACGAAGGTGCGCCACGCCACGCTCCACAACATCGAGGAGATCCAGCGGCGCGACCTGCGCCTCGGCGACCGCGTGATCGTCGAGAAGGCGGGCGAGATCATCCCGCAGGTGGTGCGCGCGCTCGTCGAGAAGCGCACGGGCGCCGAGCGGCCCATCGAGCCGCCCACGGCGTGCCCCGAGTGCGGCGGTGCGGTCGAGCGCGAGGGGCCCAGACTCTTCTGCCGCAACCCGACCTGCTCCGCGCGCTTCCGCGAGCGGCTCAAGTGGTTCGTGGGCCGCGACCAGATGAACATCGACGGGCTCGGCGAGGAGATCGTCGACGCGCTCGTCGACGCGGGGCTCGTGAAGCGCTTCGCCGATGTGTTCACGCTCGACGCGAAGGAGGTCGAGCGCGCGCTGTCGGTGAACCGCGCGCGGCGCAACGCCGAGAAGAAGGGCGCCGACCCCGACGCCGCCGCGGAGAAGGCGCTCGCCAAGGTCGCGAAGGACGGCGTGGGCGTGCAGGTGAAGTCGCTCCTCGAGAGCGCCGCCGAGGCGGCGCGCGACCGCGGCCTCGCGCGCGCGCTCGCGGGCCTTGGCATCAAGCATGTCGGTGCGAGCGCAGCCAAGACGCTCGCGCGGCGCTTCCGCAGCGCCGAGGAGCTGCTCGCGGCCACCGAGGCCGACCTCGCCGGGCTCGACGACTTCGGCGAGGTCACCGCGAAGTCGGTCGCCGCGTGGCTTGCCTCCGACGAGGCGAAGCGCATCTTCGCCGAGCTTTCGGCCGCGGGCGTCGACCTTGCCAGCCGCGAGCCGAAGCCGGTCGCCGCGGGTGCGAACGCGTTCGCAGGGCGGACCTTCGTGGTCACGGGCACGCTGACGCGCTTCGGCCGCAGCGAGGTCACCGAGGTGCTCGAGCGTGCGGGCGCGAAGGTCTCGGGCAGCGTGTCGAAGAAGACCTCGGTGCTCGTCGCGGGCGAAGAGGCGGGCAGCAAGCTCGCGAAGGCCACCGAGCTCGGCGTCGAGATCTGGAGCGAAGCGCGGCTTTCCGAGGAACTCGCCAAGGCCGGTCTCGCGTAGACTCCGCGGCCCGTGTCCCAGGTCCTGCTCGGATTCCGAAACCTCGCGTTCCGCATCGCCGTCTTCGTGGCGCTCGCGGCGCTTCTCGTCTGGTTCCTCGGCGGAACCCTCACGGCGCGCAACGACATCATCGTGATCTCGACCGCCTCGACCGGCCCCGGCGACGGGCAGGTCGATGTACGGCTCGAGCAGGTGGTGGTGCCGCTGTCGAAGCTTCCCTCGGAGCGCACCTATCTGCAGGTTTCCGCGTGGGACCGCACGAAGCCGCTCCAGCTGAAGGAAGGCTGGCAGGCCTGCGCCACGCAGGACCTGCTTCGCCACGCCACGGGGCTCCTTGCGGTGGGGCAGGGCGCGACCGACCGCGCCGTGTGGTTTGCGGGCGAGCCGCTCGACCTCTCGGGCGCGTGGCGGATCTACCGCATCGAGCCGTGGGGCTCGTGCCCAGAGCGCATGCTCGAGGTGGGTGACCGCCTCGAAGCCGAGCGCCAGCTCGCGCGCGTCGCCGCGGGCCTTCCGCTGCAGCCCGCGGAGCAGGCGCGCGCAGCGCGCGACGCGGTTCTGCGTGCGGGCGATGCGCCGTGATGGATTGAGCCCGGCGCTCGGGGTGCTCGGGGCGCAACTCGCGCACGAGCGTCGGCCTTCGAACCGACGCGAGCACGAGAGCGAGGTTTGCGGCGAGAATCGACGCGAGGACCGACGCGAACAGGACCGACGCGAACAGGACCGGGCATGAAGAACATCGAATACAAGTCGGAACTGCGCGACATCGAGCTTGCCCGCGCCACCGCGCGCCTCCTCGGTGCGCGCGCGGCGGCCACGCTGCTGCAGACCGACGAGTATGTCGCGGTGCCCGAGGGGCGCCTCAAGCGTCGCACCGAACGCCGTGGCGACGCGTCGTTCGATGCCGACGCTCCCGCCCGCACCGAGTGGATCTGGTACGACCGCGCCGACCGTTCGGGTCCGCGCAGCTCGCGATGGACGCGCCTCGACGACGAGCAGGTCGCGGTGCGCTGGGCGGGCCTCGACCGCACGCCCGTGCGCGTGATCGTGAAGCGCCGCGAGCTGTGGATGCTCGAGAATGTGCGCATCCACCTCGACACGGTGGCGGGGCTCGGCAACTACTTCGAGCTCGAGGGCGTGGTCGGCATCGGCGACAGCCCCGAGGAAACGCGCCTCAAGGTCGAGACCCTCGTCGAGAAGTTCCGCCCCGCGCTCGGTGAGGCGGTCAGCGGCTCGTACGCGGAGCTCTGATCCTCGGCGCGCACGCTAGAGCGCGATGTTTCCGCTTGCGATTCCCGCGGCGAGAAGCGCCGCCACCGCGACGCGCCACCAGCCGAACACGGCGAACCCGCCGCGCGACAGGTAGCCGACCAGCCACTTGATGGCGATCGCCGCGGAGACCGCAGCCACCGCGATCCCGACCGCGATCGGAAGCGGCCCTCCCAGCGCGTCGATGAACGCCTGCGGATCGTCCTTGGTGCCCTTGTAGAGCTTGTACACGCACGCGCCGCCGAGGGTCGGCAGCCCGAGCAGGAAGCTGAACTCGGCCGCGCGGCGCGGCGAAAGCCCGAACAGGATTCCGCCGAGGATCGTCACCATCGACCGCGAGGTGCCCGGCCACATCGCCACGCACTGCATCAGGCCGATCGCGAGCGCGGCGCGGTAGGAGAGGTTCGAGAAGTCGTCGCGCTCGCCCTCCTCTCGCGCGGTCAGCGTGCCGATCCAGCGCGAAAGGACGAGCAGGATCAGCCCGCCGCCGCCAAGCGCAAGCAAGACGGGCGCGGGGTGGAAGAGCCGCTCCTCGATCCAGTCGTCGAGCAGCACGCCGAGCACCGCCGCGGGCAGGAACGCCACCACGATCTTGAAGGCGAGATCGCGGCCCGTGCGCGCCGCGGGCGCGCCCGCAAGCCCGCGCAGCATCAGCGCGACGCGTGCGCGGTAGAGCCCCAGCACCGCCAGGATCGCGCCGCCCTGGATGATGATGTTGAACGAGTCGACCGCGGCCTTGCGCACGGGGTCGTCGGAAAGCCCCAGCATCCACGACGCGAGGATCAGGTGGCCCGTCGAGCTGACGGGCAGGTACTCGGTGATGCCTTCGACAAGGCCAAGGACGATCGCCTGGAGGAGAGTCACGCGCGTTCTATCGGCGCGCGTGGCCGCGGCCCATCATGCGCGGTTCACGCGTCGCGCAGCCACGGCATCATGGCGCGCACACGGGCGCTCGCGCCCTCGATCGGGTGGCCGCTCGCGGCGCGCCGCCACGCGGCGAACTCGGGGTGGCCCGCGTCGTGGTCGCGCATGAACCGCTCGGCGAACGCGCCGCTCCGCACATCGGCGAGCAGGGCGCGCAGCTTCGCGCGCAGCGCCTCGTCGACGAGCGCGCGCTCGGCCACGAACGCGCCGAACTCGGCGGTGTCCGAGATCGCGCGCCGCATCCCGTCAGGGCCGCGCGCGTACAGCAGGTCGGCGACCTGCTTCACCTCGTGGCAGCACTCGATGTAGGCGACTTCGGGCGGGTAGCCCGCCTCGACGAGCAGCGCATACGACTCGTGGACAAGCGCGAGCAGTCCTCCGCACAGCACCGCCTGCTCGCCGAACAGGTCGCTCTCCGCCTCGGCCGCGAAGGTGGTCTCGATCAGTCCGCAGCGGGTGCAGCCAAGCCCCGTGCCCCATGCGAGCGCGAACGCCCGCGCCTCGCCGCGCGCGTTCTCGCGTTCGACGGCGACGAGCGCGGGGATCCCGAGCCCCTCTTCGAACCGCGCGCGCAGCGTGGCGCCCGGCCCCTTGGGCGCGACCAGCACCACGCCCAGGTCCTCGCGCGGCGCGATG
>JBJTOV010000084.1:0-5023 GCA_046074745.1 Planctomycetota bacterium
TTCTTCTCCCAGTCGAGCTGCTCGACGATGAAGTCGAGGTCGCGGTGACGCTCCTTCGGCATGTCCTTCACGAGCAGTTCCCACGGCACCATGCGGCCCTCGACGAGCGACTGGTACATCGCGAACACATCGCTGCCCCACTGCGGCTCGTAGGTGCACAGCGATCCGGGCGCGTGCAGCACGCGCGGCTCCATGATCCACCCCGTGCCCACCTTCAGGCGATACGCCTGCGAGATGTCGAGGATGCCGTTGTCGCCGTTGTTCCAGCGCTCGAGGCAGCGGCGCACATCGGCCTTCGTCGTGCCCGGCACGAGCCCCATGAAGGTGTGCGGGAAGTTGTTGCCGACCGGGTTGTGCTGCGGCGGGAAGTAGTACGCCTCGGGCTTCCCCTCCTGCCCGACGAGCGCGGCCTGCGCGTCGTCCTGGTGCATGTGGTGCGGGATCGGGCCCATGTTGTCGAAGAACTTCGCGTACACGGGCCACTTGCCGTACTTCGTCCACAGCCGCGCGCCGATCAGCGCGGCGCCGCACTCGCGCACCGCCTGGCGCAGCGTGAAGCGCTCGCGGCCGACCACGCAGTACGACAGGCCCTCGTCGGGCGTGCGGTTGTCGTTGGCGGCCTCGGTGGTGGAGCTGAACCAGCGTTCGTCGATGCCGCCGCGGTGAAGGCCGAACGCGTAGGTGTCGTCGGGATGCAGCTTGATGCGCAGCCCCGGCTGCAGGAACGAGCGCGGCACCCAGCACGGCGCAAGGCGCAGAAGGCCCTGCGTGCGCGCGAGCTCGGCGGCGACCGCCGAGGCCACGCCATCGGTGCGGGTCGAAAGCTCGAGCGTGCTGGTCGGGGCGTTCGCGTGCGCCATGGGCGCAGTATGACGGGAATCGGCGCGGCGTGGGCCGACTCGGCGGCGCGCGGCCCTGCCCCTTCCCCGCTACGACATCCGCTTGTACGGCGAGTGCTGCCCCGGCACGGGCGCCACGACGCGCATCACGCAGGCGCTGCGCGCGGGCAGCTTCAGCGTGACGAAGCCCATGTGGACATGCGCGTCGGGCACGGGATGCCCGAGGCCGACCGCATCGCGGAAGTTCGTGCCCGCCATGATGCGGCCGTCGCGCACCGACACCTGCTCCTCGACCTCGTGGTCGGTGGTGTTCGCGGCCACGAGCACGGTCTCGAGCGGCCGGTCGGTGGTGCGGAGGAACGCGAGCAGCCGCTGGGTGCGCAGGAAGAGGACATCGCCCTTGGCGAGCGCGCGCAGCCCGCGGCGCGCACGGTAGAGCTCGCGCACGAAGGTCCACTCGGGATTGCCGTCGTGCACGAGGTCCCAGCGCATGGGCGCGCGGTTCTCGGGGTCGGCGCCGCCCGGGGCGCCGATCTCCTGGCCGTAGTAGAGGTTCGGGCAGCCGGGCAGCGTGGCCTGCAGCAGGTGCGCGATGCGCCGCATGGCGAGGTCGGGAACAAGTCCCGCAAGGCGCTCGGTGTCGTGGTTCTCGAGCGTGGTCCAGCAGCGCAGCAGGAACTCGATGCCCGCGTCGTCCACCATGTCGGCCAGCCGCGCCGCCGTGACCGACGCGTCGGCGCGGCCGCGGCAGTAGTCGAGCACGGTCATGCGCGCCTGCATGTTCAGGATGCCGTCGAGGCAGGCGTCCCAGCCCGCGGGCGCGTTCCAGATCTCGCCCACGACGAGCGAGCCGGGCCGCTCCTCGTGGGCGTTCTGCGTGAGTTCGCGTAGGAAATGCGGCCCGAGGTCGCTCGCCACATCGAGCCGCCAGCCGTCGACGCCGTCGCGCAGGTACGAGCGCACCGCGCTGCCCGCGTCGAGCCACAGGTGGCGGCGCACCTCGTCGCGCTCGACATGCAGGTCGGGCAGGTTCGCCACATCGGCCCAGCCTCGGTATCCGTTCGGATACTGCGGGCCGATGAAGAACCACGAGCGGTACGGGCTGTGCTCGTCGCGCATCGCCTCCTCGAAGTGGCGGTGGCGGCGGCCGACATGGTTGAACACGCCGTCGAGCACCACGCGCAGGCCGCGCGCGTGCGCGTCGCCCACCAGCATGCGCAGGTCGGCGCGCGTGCCGTACTCGGGACTGACCTCAAGGTAGTCGGCGCTGTCGTACTTGTGGTTCGTGTACGCGGCGTGCACGGGGTTCAGGTAGAGGACATCGGCCGAAAGCGCCTCGAGGTGCCCGAGCCGCGACTGCACGCTGGCGAGGTCGCCCCCCCAGAAGTCGATCTCGTGGCTCCACACGCCCGCCTCGGGCACGAAGTGGCCCTTCGCGGGCGTCTCGTGCCATGCGCGCAGATGCTTGGGCGACGGGTAGAGCGCGCGCTTGCCGTCGAGGTCGGCGCTCGGCGCGAAGCGGTCGACGAAGACCTGGTAGACGACGGCGCCTGCGCGCCAGTCGAGGTCGCGGGCTTCGAAGCGGTCGGCCAGTTCGGGAGCGAATGGGTGCTGCACGGGGCGGAGGATAGCGGCGGCGGCACGCAGGCCCCCGCGCGCATCTATCCTGCACGCCTCCGCTCGCGCAGGTGCAGAAGGACGCGGAGTCCCGCCGAAGTTCGAGTTCAAGACCGAGTTCAAGCCAGAGCCACGAGCGGAAGGCCTCGGGCCGCCTGAGGCGAACCCCCAGCCTCTCGACCCACGCCCCGAACCCCACCCATGCCCGCGCGCACCCCCGCAGCACTCCTCGCCGACCTCCGCGCCCTGCGCGAGTCGGCGTCGGCGCGCGAGCAGTCGCTGCACGGCGCGATCGAAGCGGTGCCCGTCGCGTGGCGGCGCAGCGCGGCCAACCTGGCGCACTACCTGGCGCTGCGCGCCGACGACCACACCGCGCTGCAGGCCGACCTGGTGCGGCAGGGCCTGAGCTCGCTCTCGCGGCGCGAGGCGCATGTGATGCCCACGCTCGACGCGGTGGAGCGCGCGCTTGCGGCGATGTGCGGCACGGCGCCCGCGCCTGCGCGCGCGGCGATGTCGGTCGACGACGGCGCGCAGCTCCTCGCGCGCCACGCGAGCGAGCTGCTCGAGACGCCCATGCCGCACATGACCCGCATCGTGGTCACGCTGCCGCCGTGGGCTGCGGGCGATGTGGCGTTCATGCAGGCGCTCGTCGACGCGGGAATGGATGTCGGGCGCATCAACGCGTCGCATGGCGACGCCGCGCAGTGGAAGGCCTCGATCGACGCGCTGCGCACCGCGGCGGCCGCGCGCGGGCGGCGCGTGCCGATCTGCATGGATCTCGCGGGGCCGAAGGTGCGCACGGGCGTGTGCGCGTCGGGCGCGATCGTGCTGCGCGCGGGCGACGAGGCGGTGCTGCACGCGGCAGACGGCGCGAGCCTCGATGCGCCGCGCGACCCCGAGGGACGCGCCGCGGGAGCCGCGCGCATCGCCGTGCGCCCGCGCGAGCTCGTCGCGCATGTCGCGCCCGGGCACCGCGTGCTCTTCGACGACGGCAACATTCGCGCGCGCTGCGTGTCGGCCGACCGCGCGCAGGGCGAGGTGCGCATCCGGATCGAGAGCGCGCGCGAGGGCGCGTGGCCGCTCAAGGACCGCAAGGGCGTGAATGTGCCCGACACCGACCTGCCCATCCCCGCGCTCACGGAGCAGGACCTCGCGACGCTCGACTTCGTGGCCGAGCATGTCGACATCGTGGCGCTGAGCTTCGTGCGCGGGCCCGCCGACATCGCCGACCTGCACCGCGCGCTCGCCGCGCGCACGCACCGCACCGTGGGCGTGGTCGCGAAGATCGAGACTCCGCAGGCATGCCATGCGCTCCCCGCGATCCTGCTCGAGCTGATGAAGTCGCCGCCGTGCGGCGCGATGCTCGCGCGCGGCGACCTCGGCGTCGAGATCGGCTTCGAGCACCTGCCCGAGGCGCAGGACGAGATCCTGGCGCTGTGCGAGGCCGCGCATGTGCCCGTGATCTGGGCCACGCAGGTGCTCGAATCGATGACCGAGCACGGCTTCCCCACGCGCGGCGAGGTGACCGACGCCGCCGACGCCGCGCGCGCCGACGCGATCATGCTCGGGATCGGGCCGCACATGGTCGAGACCGTGCGGTTCGTCGAGGACCTGCTGGCGCGGACGCAGCTGCGCCGCGTCCGCAGCCGGGCGCTCCTGGGCAAGTGGGAGCCGATCGGCGACTGACGGGGCGGGGAGCGGCGATACAATGCGCCCCATGGTCGGCCAAACCCTGTTGATCGCCAACACAGCGCTCATCGTGGGCGGCGCGCTTGCGCTGCTCGTCGCGATCCCGCTCCTCTGGCTCATTGCGACCTACAACGGCCTGCGCCGATCGCAGGTGCGCGCCCAGAACGCGTTCGCGCAGATCGATGTGCAGCTGAAGCGGCGCTTCGACCTGATCCCGAACCTGGTCGAGGCCGTGAAGGGCTACATGGCGCACGAGCGCGCCACGCTCGAGGCCGTGATCGCCGCGCGCGCGCAGGCTGCGGGCGCGCTCGGGGCGGCGGGCGCGTCGGCGCTCAGCCCCGCCTCGCTCGCCGCGCTCGCGGGCGCGTCGGGCGCGCTCGATGGCGCGCTCGGGCGGCTCATCGGCCTCGTCGAGGCGTACCCGGAGCTCAAGGCCAACGAGAACGCGCTGCGGCTTCAGGAGGAGCTCGTCACCACGGAGAACCGGATCGCGTTCGCGCGGCAGGGATACAACGACGCGGTGATGCGGCTCAACGAGTCGATCGTGGTGTTTCCCGCGAGCATCGTGGCGGGCATGTTCGGCATCCGTGAGATGGGGCTGTTCGAGGCGCAGGCCTCCGAGCGCGCGGTGGTCGGCGTGAAGCTGTGAGCGGGCGGGCAAGCGCGCGCGCCGCGGCGCACGCGATGGAGGACGGAAGATGAGCGACTTCTTCACCAGCCAGGACAACGCGCGGCGGCAGACCGGCCGTCTGGTCGCGCTCTTCATCGTGGGAGTGGTCGGCACGATCGCGGCGATCTGGATCGTGGCGGTGATCGCGACCGCGCTCGCGAACCAGCGCAACGGCGGCCCCGACTGGGCGGGCGCGTTCGGCAACATG
>JBJTOV010000085.1:0-15425 GCA_046074745.1 Planctomycetota bacterium
CTGCTCGTACTCGATCTCGACGATCCGGTAGCGAAAGTCGCCCGCGATCTGAGGCGTCAGTTCGAGCCGCATGACGTTCGGCCCGACTCTCCGCATGATGACCGCGTTGGTCGAGAAGCCGAAGCTCATGCGGTTGAGGAGCGTCATCACATCGCCCCGCTTCTGGGCGGCCCACGCCACGAAGCGCTCGCGGGCGCCGTCCTTCCCGTCGGCGTTCTCCGCGCGGCCGCGGATGTCGGTGGCGACCATCTGCTCCCAGAGTTCGGCGTACCGCTCCTCGCGGAAGGCGCGCATGGCGTTGGCGACGACCTGCTCGGGCATGATCGCGGCCATGCGCACCGAGCCGTCCTCGAGCTCCTCCCACGCGACGAACTGCGGCGGCGCCTTCTCGCCGGGCGCGCGCTGCACCGCGCGGCCCGGGTCGTACTCGCGCCCCGCCTGGCGCGCCTGCTTGCGCGCGATGAATTCGCCGACGGGCACATAGCGCACGATCGTGCCATCGGGCAGCGTGATCTCGTCGGGCAGGTCGTCGGCCGATGCGAATCCGGGGCGGGCGCGGTACTCGACGCGCGGACCGCACGCGGCTGGCGCGAGGAACGCGACGGCGAGCGCCGCCGCGAGGGCGAGCGAAGGCGTGCGAGGGCGCGCGTGGACAGGCGTCGATCCCGCGGTGCGGCGCATGTCAGCGGCTCCGAGCGGGTTCGCGCGGCGCGGCCGGCGCGGGGCGCGGCGCAGCGCCGCCGACCGGGCGCACCGCGGGCTGCCGCTCGCCGATCCGATAGATGCGGTGAAGCGCCTCGGCGGGATTGGTCGCGGGAAAGTCGCTGCGCGTGTGCGCGCCGCGCGACTCGGCGCGCGCATGGGCCGCGGTGGTGGCGATCGCGGCGCACGAAAGCATGTTCTGGATCTCCCATCCCGCAGGGTCGTCGAAGATCTTGTCGAGCGAGTAGCGGCACCAGAAGTGGATCATGTCGAGCGCGTCGGACAGGCGGTTCGCGGTGCGCACCATGCCGACATTCCGCCACATCGCGCTGCGCAGGCTCGAGCGCACATCGACGAGGTCGAGCTCGCCCTTGTCGCTCGGGCGGATGTCGCTCACCACGCGGATGTTGGCGCGCGGAAGCACTTCGGCGGTCGCGGCCGCGACGCCCGCGCGGCGGCCGAACACCAGGCCCTCGAGCAGCGAGTTCGAGGCAAGGCGGTTCGCTCCGTGCAGCCCGTTGCAGGCGCTCTCGCCCGCGGCATAGAGGCCGGGCACATTCGTGCGGCCGTCGTGGTCGGTCCAGATGCCGCCGATCGTGTAGTGCGCGGCGGGCATGACGGGGATCGGCGCCGCACCCGGATCGATGCCGTAGCCCGCAAGCAGGCGGAAGAGCCCGGGGAAGCGCTTCTCGAAGCCCGCGGCGCCGAGGGGGCGCGCGTCGAGATAGACGCAGGGATCCTGGGTCTGCGCGAGATGTTCGACGATTCCGCGGCTGACGACATCGCGCGGCGCGAGTTCGGCGAGGGGATGGCGGCCCTCCATGAAGCGGCGCCCCGCGCGGTCGACGAGGTGCGCGCCCTCGCCACGCACGGCCTCGGAGATCAGCGAGCGCGCAGCGCCTGCGACATAGAGCGCCGTCGGGTGGAACTGCACGAACTCGAGGTCGGCGATGCCCGCGCCCGCGCGCCACGCCATGGCCACGCCGTCGCCCGTGGCGACGCGGCTGTTCGAGGTCTCGCGCCACAGCTGCCCCATGCCGCCCGTGGCGACGATGGTCGACTTCGCCCACACGATCTGCAGGCCGTACTTCGGGTGGTGGGTGATCGCGCCCAGCACGCGGTCGTCGCCGCTCGGACTCGTGCCCGTGGTCACGAGGTCGAGGGCGAAGCACTTCTCGAACAGGCGGATGCGGGCGTCGGCGCGGCATGCGGCGACGAGCGCGCGGGAGAGCTCGCGGCCCGTCGCGTCGCCGTCGGTGTGCACGATGCGGCGACGACCGTGGCCGCCCTCGCGGGTCAGCGACAGCGCGCCCGAATCCTCGCGATCGAAGCGCATGCCGTGGCGCGCAAGCCAGTCGACCTCAGCGGGGCCTTCGTCGACCAGGACGCGCACGGTCTCGGGCTCGCACAGGCCCGCACCTGCGGCGAGCGTGTCGGCCACATGCTGCTCGGGCGTGTCGTCTTCGGAGAGAACCGCGGCGATGCCGCCCTGCGCCCACGCGGTGTTCGATCGGTCGAGCTCTTCCTTGGCGAGAACGATGACATCGCCGTGCGCGGCGGCGGCGAGCGCGGCGCGCAGGCCCGCAACGCCCGACCCGATCACGAGCGTGTCGGTGAAGATCGACGGGAGCAGCTGCGACCGAAACGGGATCAGGTAGCGGCGCTCGGAGATCGGGGTGAGCATGGATGGGCTCAGTTCGCGGCGCCTTGGTCGCGGTACCTGCCGATGTAGAGCTGGCTCGAGCGGCCCTCGTGACGCTGTCCCGTCCAGAGCAGCCAGCGGCCGTCG
Organism: Planctomycetota bacterium; assembly: GCA_046074745.1. Lineage (GTDB taxonomy): Bacteria > Planctomycetota > Phycisphaerae > Phycisphaerales > SM1A02 > QWPT01. The sequence goes on from JBJTOV010000085.1 coordinate 2,492, forward strand.
GGGGAGAACACGGGGAGCACATCGGCGCCGTCGGCCTCGGTGACGCGGCGGCGCACGGGCGCCTGCGTCATGTCGGCGGGCAGCACGATCTCGAAGACCTCGTAGTTGCGATGGCCCATCTCGCTGGTCGCGTAGACCAGCGTCCTGCCGTCGGGGCGGAAGTACGGGCACCAGTTCACATGCTCGTTGGCGGTGAGCTGGATCTCGTTCGCGATTCCCGTGACCGATCCGTCGGCGTCGAACACGAGATCGGCCACGAACACCTGCAGCAGGTTGTCGCGGTTGCGGTCGGAGCGGTAGCAGATGCGCTTGCCGTCGGGCGAGAAGAACGGTCCGCCGTCGTAACCGGGCGCGGTCACGATGGCGCGGCGGGCGCCCGTCTTGAGGTCGCGCACATAGAGGTCGCCGTCGCCCGACTCGAGCGAGCAGAAGAGGAGGTGACGCCCGTCGCTCGACCAGCTGCCCTCGGCCGTGTAGGCCTTGCCGTCGCCCTCGAGGGCCTTGATCGAGGCGGCGGTGCCGTCGGCGCTCGACAGGTCGGTGGTGACGATGCGCGTCTCGGGCGGAAAGGCCCAGCGGTAGCGCGAGGTGCCGCGCTGGTAGCCGGGCGCATTCTCCGCGGTGGGCGCGCCGACGGTCGAGGCGAAGAGCACGGTGCCCTTGTCCTTCGGGTGGAACCAGCCGCAGGTGTTCGCGCTGCCCTTCGGCGAGATGCGGCGGATGTTGGCGACGCCGGTGATGTCGCCGCCCGCGTCGCGCACCACATCGCACACGAACATCGCGTAGAACTCGGCGGGGCTCTCCTCGCGCTCGGGCAGCTCGATCGCCTGGAAGATGATCTGCGAGGCGTCGGGCGAGAAGTACGCCTCGCCCGCCTTGATGAAGCGGTCGGGGAAGGTGAGCTGGCGGGCGCCGCTCACGCCTGGCTCCGAGCGCGCGTCGGCGGGCGCGGCCGTGGCCGTTGCGGCTGGTTCGGCCGCGCGCGGGGCCGGCGGCGCCTCGGCGGGCTGCGAGCATGCGTGGCCAAGGAGCGCGGCGGCGACGGTGCCTAGTGCGAAACGGCTGGTCATGGGTCGGCTAGTGTAGCCAACCGCGTGCAAGGCCCCGGCTACAGCGTGATCGCCTCGGACCCGTACCTCGTTGCCTGCGACAAGGCATCGGGGCTGCTGTCGGTGCCGGGAATCGGCCCTGAAAAGGCCGACTGCCTGGTCTCGCGACTGCAGGTCCGGTTCCCGGGCGCCCGCATCGTCCACCGCCTCGACCGCGACACCTCGGGGGCGATCGTGCTGGCGCTCGATGCGGAAACGCACCGCGCGCTGTCGCGCCTGTTCGAGGCGCGCGAGGTGAAGAAGACCTACGAAGCGCTCGTCGCGGGCCATCTTGCCGCCGACCGCGGCGCCGTCGACCTGCCGCTGCGCAAGGAGGCGCTCGGAAGCGCGCGTCAGATCGTGCACCTGACCGAAGGCAAGCCGAGCCTGACGCACTACGAGGTCCTCGAGCGCGGAGCCGACGCGGACGGCTTGGCATGGACGCGGGTGCGCCTCGAGCCGCATACAGGCCGGAGCCACCAGCTGCGCGTCCACATGCTGTCGCTCGGCCATGCGATCCTGGGCGACGAGCTGTACGGAACTCCCGAGATCCGGGAGGCGCGACCAAGGCTGTGCCTGCACGCGAGGACGCTGTCGTTCACGCACCCTCGCACGGCGGAGGCGACGGCCTTCGAGGCCCCCTGCCCCTTCTGACCGAACGGTGCCTGGCACCTGCCTGGCACCTACCAGGCGTACCCGGTAGGTGCGCGGTAAAAGTAACATATAATATTACATTGTTCTATTCGCGCGGCGCGACGCCGCTTTCGCTCGGGGAACCAGCGATCGAAGCTCACACTTACATCGCGTCGCGCGGCCCGCCGAACGGTGCCGTGGAGGTGCCGGGTGCGCCTGGGAGGTGCCTGGCACCTGCCTGGCACCGTTCGGTCAGCGGCGGCGGAGCTGCTCTCGCGTCGTCCCGTCGGCCGCGATCACGAAGGTCACATCGTCCTCGCCTCCAACCCTGCCATCCGGGCCCGCCGAAACCAGCTGCGCCACCCCCGCCTCCTCACGCGGCGCCCCGTCGAGCGCCACGAACGGATTGCCCCACCCATCCAAACGCGCCGCCTCCTCGGCCGCCGCCAGCGCGCTCCCCGCGCTCTTGCCACCTGCCACCGCCTGTGCGATCGCGTTCGCCAGCGCCCCCGCCCGCTCCGCCGTCGTGCGGCGGCTCTCCGAGTCGCGCGCGTCGCGCATCGGGTTGCTCCCCCGCTCGCGCGGCCGCACCTCGAACGACCCCTTCTGGATCTCCTGCGGATACGCGTTGTCGCTCGCATCGCGGTCGGCGGTCTCGCGGCGCGGGTCGAGCACCACGCGCACGATCTCGCGGTCGGTCACGAACAGCCGCGATGCGCGGCTTCCATCCACGAACCGCCACACCTCGGCGGGAACCATCACCTGCTCCACCGCGCCGTCCGCGTAGTGCAGCTCGAGCGGCAGCGGCATCGGGATGCCGCCCTTGTTCTCGAAGCGGACCACCGTGAAACTCAGCGGCGTCTCGAGCAGCGGCGAATCGAGCTCGCCCAGCTGCGCCACCAGCCGCTTGAAGCGCCGGCGGTCCTCGTCGGTCACATCGAGTTCGTCGAACTTCGAATAGAAGTCGAGCAGCTCGGGAAAGCGGTCCGCGCGCACATCGAGCGCGGGATTCAGCGTCTCACCCGGCGTCTTCGGCCGCGCATCGCGCTCGGCGCGGCGCTCGGCCTTCACCTTCTCCGGATCGCGCGACGCGATCGTGTACCGCGTCACGCCCTCGACCCCGATGTCCACCGCGCGCGTCGTGTAGAACCAGCCGCGCCAGAACCAGTCGAGGTCCACGCCCGACGCATCCTCCATGCTTCGGAAGAAATCCGCGGGCTCGGGGCTCTTGAACGCCCACCGCCTGCAGTACTCGCGGAACGCATGGTCGAAGTTCTCGCGGCCAAGCACCGTCTCGCGCAGCACATTGAGCGCGGTCGCCGGCTTCGCGTACGCGTTCGGCCCGAGCCTCCGCACGCTCTCCGAGTTCGTCATGATCGGCTCCTGGTCGGGCGCCGTCATGTAGTCGATGATCCGCTCGGGCTCGCCGCGCCCGCTCGGGTACTTGCGCTCCCAGTCCTGCTCGGCCAGGTACTGGACGAAGGTGTTCAGCCCCTCGTCCATCCAGGTCCACTGGCGCTCGTCGGAGTTCACGATCATCGGGAACCAGTTGTGCCCCACTTCGTGGATCACGACGCCCACCAGCCCCCACTTCGTGCCCGCGCTGTAGGTGCCGTCGCGCTCGGGCCGCGGCCCGTTGAACGAGATCATCGGGTACTCCATGCCGCCGACCGGCCCGTTCACGCTGATCGCAACGGGGTACGGATACGGATACGCATGGCGCGAGTAGGAGTCGACCGTGTGCGCCACCGCGTGCGTCGAGTAGCGGCTCCAGAGCGGCTCCGCCTCCTGCGGGTAGTAGCTCATCGCAAGCGCCGCGCGCCCCGCGCCCGGAACGGGTGCCTTCGCGGCGTCCCAGATGAAGCTCGCGCTCGCGGCGAACGCCACATCGCGCACATTCTCCGCCGCGAACCGCCATGTGCGCTTGCCCACGGGCACTGCCTTGCGCCGCTCGGCCGCCTCCTCGGGGGTCGTCACGAACCGCGGCTTCTCGTCCTGCGCCGCGGCCTCCAGCCGCTCGCGCTGCGCGGCGGTCAGCACTTCGCCGGCGTTGCGCAGTTCGCCCGTCGCAGCCACCGTCCAGGTGTCGGGCACGGTCACCGCCAGCGTGTAGTCGCCGAACACGAGCGCGAACTCGCCCTGCCCGAGGAACTGCTTGTGCTGCCAGCCGCGCACATCGTTGTACGGCGCCATGCGCGGGAAAAACTGCGCCATCACATAGAGTGGCGCGAGATCCGCGTCCTTCCGCTCGGGGTCGTTCTCGCCGAGCAGCTCGAAGCACGAGCGCGCGCGCGTCGTCGTGTTCTTCACCACCTCGAAGCGCCACGACATGCGGAACTCGAACGAAGCGCCCGGCGCGAGCGGCGCAGGCAGGTCGATGCGCATCATCGTGTCGACCACGCGCGTCGGAATCGGCGCACCCGCGAGGTCGGTCGTCGTCACATCGCGGTAGCCGCCGTCCCATCCGGCCTGCTCCACCATCTGCCGCAGTGTGCGCGCGTCCACGCCGCCCGCAAGCTCTGGCGCCGGCTCGGCGCGCTCGCCCAGCGAATCGCGGCGGAACCGGTTCTGGTCGAGCTGCACCCACAGGTAGCGCAGCTCGTCGGGCGAGTTGTTCGTGTACCGCACCTTCTGGCGCCCGGCGAGCGTTCGGGTGGCGGGGTCGAGCTCCACCTCGATCTCGTGGTCGGCCCGCTGCTGCCAGTAGCGCGCACCTGGCGCGCCCGACGCAGTGCGCTGCTCGTTCGGCGTGGGCAGCACCTCGTCGAGCTGCCGAAACGGATCCACCTCGAGCAGCACCGACGGAGGCACCGCGGGCCGCGCCCCGCTTCGGTCAAGCGACAGGTCGGGCGGACCCGCCAGCGCGCCACCCGCGAGCAGCAAGGCGAGAAGACGCGAGTGACCACGAAGCGGTGAGAAACCACGAAGCCGTGAGAAACCAAGCATTCCGCGCGAAGTGCCCATCCGCGCACTGTACGGGAACCTCGCACCCGCCGACCGAGCCCCGCCCGCGGTGCGATCGCGGCACGGCCGCCCCGCCGCGTCCAAAGCCACCCCGCCCCTCAGAACTTGTCGAGCTCGCGGATCGGCACCGGCCTGCGCTCGCGCGCCGAGCGGATGGCGGCCTCGAGCACGCACTGCGTCTTGAGCGCGTCCTCGAAGTCGGGCATCGGCACCACGGGCGCACCGCCCGCCACCATCGCGCAGATGTCGGCGGCCTGGCTGATGAAGCCGTGCTCGTAGCCGATCAGGTGCGCGGCGGGCCAGTAGTGGCCCGCGTACGGATGCGCGCCGTCGGTGCACATGATGCGGCTCCAGCCGCGCAGCTTCGGGTCGAGCGTGTGGTCCCACCACTCGAGCTCGTTCATGCGCTCGAAGTCGAACTTGATCGAGCCCTTCTCGCCGTTGATCTCGATGTTGTTGCGGTTCTGGTTGCCCGTGGCCAGGCGGGTGGCCTCGAAGCTCGCGATCGCACCCTGCTTGAAGCGCGCCAGGAAGAGCACCGCGTCGTCCACGGTCGACTTGCCCGCCTTGCGGCCCGCGCCCTTGGCGCCCTTGCCGCTGATCTCGCCGCCCGCGCTCGCCACCACGGCGCGCTCCTTGATGAAGGTCTCCTCGATCGCGCCCGAGACCTCGACCACCTCGTCGCCCGTGATGAAGCGCGCCATGTCGATGATGTGCGCGTTCAGGTCGCCGTGCGCGCCCGAGCCCGCGAGATCGCCCTGGAAGCGCCACAAGAGCGGCGTATCCGGGCCGCCCCAGTCCTGCAGATAGCTCGCGCGCACATGGAAGATGCGGCCGAGGCGCCCCTCGCGCACCAAGCGGTGCGCCAGCGCCACCGCGGGGCAGCGCCGATAGTTGTACCAGACGAAGGTGCGCACGCCCTTCTTCGCCGCGGCGCGCGCGGCCAGCACCATCTTCTTCGCATCGGCCAGCGTTCCGGCGAGCGGCTTCTCGCACGCCACATGCTTGCCCGCCTCGAGGCAGGCGATCGACATCTCGGCATGCAGGTGGTTGGGCGTCGACACATCGACAAGCTCCACCGCGTCGTCGGCGAGCAGGTCCTTCCAGTTCGTGGTCGAGCTGCGCCAGCCCCACTTCTCGGCGAAGGCGCGGGTTTCGGCAGGGTTGCGGCCCGCCACCGCATGCAGCACGGGCGGCCGCCTCAGGTCGAAGAACTGCGCGCACTTGCCCCACGCGGTCGAGTGCGCGCGGCCCATGAACTTCGTGCCGATCAGGGCCACTCCGATCGGGCCCGTGGCCTGCGTTCGGACTTCCTTCGCGCGGTCGGTCTTCGCCATGGCGTCGTCCTTCTCGAGTCTTCTCGTTCGATCCGCGCGGCGCATCCGCCCGCGCGCTGGCCGATATGCTAACGGCCCGCCGCAGGACGCGGCCCGAGAGGAAACGCCATGATCGACGACACCCGCGCCGGAACCCCCGCCAGCCCCGCCGACCGAACGGAGCTTGCGGCGCTCGAGACAAGGCTCGGTGCCGAGATCGGCCGCCTGCGCCGCGAGGCGCGCACCGCGCGCATCCTTGCGGGCATCTCGTGCGCCGCGCTCGCGCTTGGCCTCGTGGCGATGACGAACGCCGAGGTCGCGCGGGTGATTCAGACCAAGCGCCTCGAGATCGTCGACGACGAGGGCCGCGTGGCCATGGTCGCGACCACCAACCCGCAGGGCGCCCGAGTCGACCTGTGGAACTCCTCGGGCGCGAATGTCGCGCGGCTTGGCGCCAACGACGCGGGCGGCGACTTCATCGTGTGGAACCGCGATGGCCAGACCGCCTTCAGCGCCTACGCGCAGAAGACGGGCGGCCGCGCCGAGATTGGATCGATCGGCGGCAAGATCGCCGCCGTGCTCGAGTCGGGCCCTTCGGGCGGACGCATGACCCTGTCGAACGCCGCGGGCAGCCCCGTGATGGGCGCAGGCGCGTTCGAAGCGGGCGGCGCGCTTCGCATCGGCGACCGCGCCAACAAGGACGCGGCCGTGCTGCAGGCGTCCGACGCAGGAGGAAGCCTGACCATCGACAGCGCCTCGGGCAACACCGTGGCGCGCATGCGCGCGGGCGACGGAGGCGGCGAGTTCGACCTCGCCGCCCGCAACGGTGGCAACCGCATCAGCGCGTCGGCCACCGAAGGCGAGTCGGTGGTGGTCGCGCTCTCGCCTGCGGGCAGCGCGCGTCTCGATGCGACCGCCGCCACCGCGTCGGTCGATGTGTCGACCTCGAAGGGCGAGCGCGTGGCGTCGCTCGAGCGGAACGAGTCGGGCGGCCTCTTCGTCGCCCGCAACGCAGCCGACCGCGTGCTGCTCTCGGCGGGCGCAAGCGGCGCGGGAGCGGCGGGCGGCGTGCTGCAGGTCTTCAACGGCGAGCAGAACCCCGTGTTCGCGGCCGCCGCCAACACCGAGGGCGCGGGGCGCCTTGCGCTCGGCACCGCGGGCGGCGTCGCCACGCTGATCGCCGAAAGCGGAAAGACCGACGGCGGCAGCTTCAGCCTGATCCAAGGCGGCAAGCGCGCGCTCGCCTTCCTTTCGACGCCGCTCGGAGGCCTGCTCAACATCTCGGGCAACGACGGAACCCCGCTCGTCGTGGCGGGCCGCGCCGACGACGCGCCGGGCGGCGCGGTCGTGGTCCGTTCCGCCGCAGGCAAGGACCTCGTGCGCGTCGGAACCGACGACAAGGGCGGGGGAAATGTGCTCCTCTTCAACAAGGACGCCACCGAACGCAAGGCCGTCGCCGGCCCGCGCTGACGAAACCGCACGGCGGCGCGGTACGATCCGCGCATGTCCACGACACTCACGCTTGCGTTCGCCGCTGCGCTGGCCGCGTCGGTTCCGCTCGCCGCGGCGCCCGCGCCCGCAGCCACAACCATGGTCGCGGCGCCCGCGCTCGCGTCCGATGAGTTCCCCGCCGACTGGTTCATCCGCCAAGGCGCTGCGGCCGCCAAGCACAAGGCCATGCAGGGCAAGCCCGCGCCCAAGCTCAAGCTGAAGGGGCTGCTCGGCGACGAGAAGCAGCTCGAGCCGCTGCGCGAGAAGGACCCGCTGAAGGCGCTGCGCGGCAAGGTCGTGGTGATCGACTTCTGGGCGACCTGGTGCGGCCCCTGCCGCCGCGCGATTCCCGAGAACATCGCCATGGTGCGCGAGCTCGGCGACAAGGGCCTGGCGTTCATCGGCGTGCACGACCCCGAGAACGGGCACGAGAGCATGAAGCAGGTCGCGAGCGAGGCGGGCGTGAACTATCCGCTCGCGATCGACGGCGGCGGCTCGGTGAAGGCCTGGAATGTGTCGTTCTGGCCGAACTACGCAGTGGTCGACCGAAGCGGCACGCTGCGCGCGATCGGCCTGCAGCCCGACGCCGTGCGCCGCGTGGTCGACAAGCTGCTCGAGGAACCCGCACCCGCCGAGAAGGCGGGCTCCGACGACCGCGCATCGAAGAACCCGGGCGACGACGGCACGGGCGAGGCCGCCGCGGAGCCGAAGGAAGCCGCGACGCGCCACAAGAAGCCCCTCGACCCTGCCCTGCGCGAGGGCGACCAGCGCCGCCGCGCCGCGCTTGCCAAGTTCGACCTCTGCCCCGAGGCGCCCGCCCTCGATGTGAAGGAATGGATGAACCACGCGTCGGCGGGCAACCCGTCGTCGCTCGCCGACCTCAAGGGCAAGATCGTGGTGATCGACTTCTGGGCCACCTGGTGCGCGCCTTGCATCCGAAAGATCCCCGAGATGAACGCGCTGTCGCGCAAGTACGCCGACAAGGGCGTGGTCGTCGTCGGCGTGTGCCACAAGGACGGCGGCGAGAAGATGGCCGCGACCGCGAAGTCGAACGCGATCGAGTACCCGATCTGCCTCGATTTCGCGGGCAAGACCAATGCGCTCTACCTTGTGGACGGCTACCCCGACTTCTACATCGTCGATCGCGACGGCCGCGTGCGCGGCGCCGACATCGGGAACGGCAATGTCGAGGCCGCGATCGTGGCGCTGCTCGGAGAGGATTGAGACCCCGGGGATTGAGACCCCGGGTATTGCGTCCCCGAGGACCGACACCCCGAGGACCGAAATCCGCTGCGCGCGCTAGGACAGCTGCGCGATCTCGCGGTCGAGCAGCCGCTGCGTGGCCGCGGCGTCGGACAGCGTCACGGGCGCGCGCGCCGCACCGCGCATGATCGCCTGCACCAGCGCCGCGATCTCGTGGTCGTAGCCGTTGCCCGTCGGATAGTCGGCGCCCGCGACCAGCGCGCGCTGCACGCCGTCCTCGACCACCACCAGTTCGTGCTCGCGCCCGAGGCGGAAGTCGATCACCGCGCGCTCGCACTCGATGGTGGCGACCATCGTGAACGCGAACGCAGGGTCCTCCATCCAGCCGCCCTCGGCCTCGACGCGCGCGCCGTCGGCGAACGCGTAGCGCGCCACCACATGCCGCCGCGTGCCCGTGGCCTTCACCTCGACGGGCTCGCCGAAGGCGAATCGCACGAAGTCGGCGTCGTGGATGTGCAGGTCGACCACCGCGCCGCCCGAGCGCGCGAAGTCGAGGTAGAACGACTGGCTCCACGCGGGCGCCGCACCAAGGCGCCTGAAGCTCGCGTGGCGCACCGCGCCATAGCGCCGCGCATGCACGGCCTCGGCCATCCACGCCCACGCGGGCCAGAAGCGCATGCAGTGCGCGGGCATGACGAGCACGCCCGCGGCGCGCGCCTCGTCGTCGAGCGCGTCGATGGCGGCCGCGTCGAGCGCGGTCGGCTTCTCGACGAGCACATGCTTTCCCGCGCGGATCGCGGCGCGCACCAGGTCGACATGGGTGTCGGTCGGCGTGCACACCGACACGAGGTCGATGTCTGGCCGCGCGAGCAGATCGTCAACCGACGCCGCGCGCGGCAGCGACGCCACCAGCCGCTCGGCGTCGTCGCCCGTCGTGGCCAGGTTGCCCGCGACCGCCGCCTTCTGCGCAGGGTCGTGCACCGCGCGCAGCGCGCAGCCCGCCGTGCGCGCGAACGAAGCGATGTGCGTGCGGCCCATGAAGCCCACGCCGATCACGCCCACGCCGACCGCGCCCAGCATGGCGTCAGGCGAGCGGCGCGAAGGTCACGCCGCTCTCCATGTAGAAGTTGACGAAGTCGCCCGCGTGGAAGTCGCGCGCCGACTGCCCCGCGTCGAGCGCGATCCACATCGGCACCACCGCGTGCACCAGCAGCCGGTTGCCCGCGATGTCGCTCTCGCGCACCCGGCCCTGCACGATGCGCGGATGCCCCTCGACCGGCTCGATGAACTCGCCGCCCGCCTGCGCGCGGTGCAGCTTCTGCGCGCGGCCCGACACGGTGCCCTGCACGCGCTTGCCCTCGGCCGCGCCGAACGAGCCGCCGCTCGCGAGCACGAGCTCGAGCACATACTCGGTGCCCGGCACCGACAGGTGCACATGCTGGCCGTGGCGGCCCTCGAGGCGGACGGTGCAGGCGGAGGTGCTGGCGGTGGTCGTCATGGCGGAATCCCTTCGTCGGGACGCGGAAGATACACGCTGCCCGAACCCCGTAGGATGCGGCCCCCGTGCTCCTTCTGATCGACAACTACGACTCGTTCACCTACAACCTGGTGCAGCGGTTCGGCGAGATCGACCCCGCCCTGCGCGTCGAGGTGGTGCGCAACGACCGCATCACCGTCGACGAGGCCGAGGCGCTGCGTCCCACGCACCTCGTGGTTTCGCCCGGCCCGTGCACGCCGAGGGAGGCGGGCGTGAGCGCCGAGATGATCCTGCGGTTCCGCGGGCGCGTCCCGATCCTCGGCGTGTGCCTCGGCCACCAGACGATCGGCGACTGCCACGGAATGCTCGTCCGCCGCAACGACCAGCCCGTGCACGGAAAGACGAGCGAGATCCACCACGACGGCCGCGGCCTGTTCGCGGGCATGTCGAACCCCTTCGTGGCCACGCGCTACCACTCGCTGGTGGTCGACCCCGCGACCGTGCACCCCGACTTCGAGAAGACGGCCTGGACCGCGCGCGGCGAGATCATGGGCCTGCGCTGGAAGGCCCCCGCGGGCGCGGCGCCGCTCGAAGGCGTGCAGTTCCACCCCGAGAGCTTCCTCACGGTCGAGGGGCCGCGGCTCCTGGCGAACTTCCTGGCGATGGCGCGCTAGCGGAGCGCGTTGCGCACGAGTTCCGCGCGCGCGGCGCGGTCGTCGCGACCGTTGCCAAGCTCGCAGCCCGTCGCGCGGGAGAGATGCGCGGGCTGCACCTCGAGCAGCAGGCGGTCGACGAGGTCGATCGACACATCGGCGATGCGCCCGAGCGTGACGCCAAGCCGCACGCGCGACAGGAACTTGATCGCCTCGTCGTGGGCAAGCAGCCTGCACGCGCGCAGGATGCCGAGCGCGCGGAACACGCGGTCGTCGACGCTCGCCGCGTCGCGCTCGCAGAGCGCCCTGCGCGCCGCGCGCTCGTAGGCCACGAACTGCGGCACGATCGCGCCCGCGAACTCCTCGGCCAGGTCCTGCTCGCTGCGGCCAAGCGTGGTCTGGTTCGACACCTGGTAGAAGTCGCCGATCGCCTCGGTGCCCTCGCCGTGGAAGCCGCGCACCGCGAGGTGCATGTCCTTCGCGGCGCGCTGCACCTTGTCGAGCTCCTCGAGGAGCCGCAGCGCGGGCAGGTGCAGCATCACGCTCAGCCGCGCGCCCGTGCCCACATTGGTCGGGCACGCGGTGAGGTAGCCAAACCGCGGGTGAAACGCGTACTCGAGCCCGCGTTCGAGCGACTGGTCGAGCTGCACCATGCGCTCGACGAGCCCGCGCAGCGCGCTGCCGCGGTCGAGCATCTGCAGGCGCAGGTGGTCTTCCTCGTTCACCATCACGCTGGTCGACTCGTCGGTCGAGATCGCCACGCAGCGCGGGTGCTGCGACTCGACGAAGGGCCGCGAGATCAGGTTGCGCTCGAAGAGGAGCAGGCGGTCGACGGGCGCGGTGGCCTGCACATTCACCCAGCGCGTGCCCGACTCGAACGGCCCGCCGAAGCGCGTGGCCTGCACGCGGTGCACGACATCGGCCAGCTCCTCGGGCGACGAGCGGTTGACGAACTTGAAGCCCACCAGGTTGCGGGCGAGGCGCACGCGCGACGAGTACACGCAGTCGAGGTCGGCGGGCGCGGCGCGGTCGATCACGGCGCGGCTTCCTCTCCGGCGCCGAGCGACTGCAGCTGGTCGCGCAGCGACGCGGCGCGCTCGTACTGCTCGGCGGCGACCGCCTCGCGCAGCTCGCGCGCCAGGCGGTTGCGCAGCGCCGCCGAGTCGACCAGCGACGACGCGCGCGCGGGGTGGCGGCCTGTGTGCACATTGGCGCCCGCCTGCGCGCGCTCGACCACGGCGCCGAGATCGCCTTCGAAGAACTCGTAGCACTGCGGGCAGCCCGCAAGGCCCGTGTCGCGCACCATGGCCATGGTGGTGCCGCAGTTCGGGCATGCGCGCACGGCGCGCGCGGCCGCGGCCTGCGCGGCCTGCATCAGCTTGCCCGCGACCAGCGCCGGGCCCTGCGGCGTGGGCAGGATGTACCCGCGCTCCACCGCGTGGCGGTGGCAGAGGTGCACCTCGGTCTGCACGCCGTTGTGCACGAGCCGTTCGTGCACGACGGCGGGTTCGGGGCAGCAGTCGCAGGTGTGTTCCATGGGCTTCGCGGGGAGCGCGGACTGTAGGCGGCGGCGGACGCGGGTTCCGCCGCGAGCATGATCTTCGGCCGTTGCGGCGGACGCGCTGCAGGTTACGCGAGCGCCGCGCGCACCCGCACCAGCGACTCGAGCAGCCCGCGCACGGCGCCGAGCGGCTGGATCGTGGCCGCGTCGGAAAGCGACCGCGCAGGCTCGGGGTGGCATTCGAGGAAGATCGCGTCCACCCCCGCCGCCACCGCGGCGCGCGCCATCAGCGGGCAGCGGTCGGGGCGGCCGCCCGTCGAGGTCTTGTCGCCGCCCGGCAGCTGCAGCGAGTGGGTGGCGTCGAAGCAGGTCGGCGCACCGAACTCGCGGCCGAGCTCGATCATGTCGCCAAGGCCGATGAAGTCGGTGACCAGCCGGTTGTAGCCAAAGAAGGTTCCGCGCTCGGTCAGCATCGCGCGGCGGGCGCCGCCCTCGCGCAGCTTCTCGAGGGCGTTGCGCATCTCGGCGGGCGACATGAACTGCCCCTTCTTCACATTCACGGCCTTGCCCGTGGCGGCCGCGGCGGCCAGCAGGTCGGTCTGGCGGCA
>JBJTOV010000086.1:0-9585 GCA_046074745.1 Planctomycetota bacterium
GCGGCGCGGAGCTTGCAGATCTCCTCGAAGAACTCGTTGTGGCTGTTGACGAAGAAGCTGAGGCGCGGCGCGAACGCATCCACGTCCATGCCGCGCTTCATGCACGCCTCGACGTACTCCATCCCGTCGCGGAGCGTGAAGGCCAGCTCCTGCGTGGCGGTGGAGCCTGCCTCGCGGATGTGGTAGCCGGAGATGCTGACCGAGTTCCACTTGGGCAGGTGCTGCGCCGCGAACTCGATGGTGTCCACCACCAGCTTCACGCTCGCCTCGGGCGGGTAGATGAACTCGTTCTGCGCGTGGAACTCCTTGAGGATGTCGTTCTGCAGCGTGCCGCCGATCGAGCTCCACGGGATGCCGCGCTCCTTGGCCATCGCCAGGTACATGGCCCAGATCACGGCGGCCGGCCCGTTGATGGTCTGGCTGACGGTGACCTCGCCCACCGGGATGTCCGCGTACAGCCGGTGCATGTCCTCGATGGTGCTGATGGCCACGCCGCAGCGGCCCACCTCGCCCGCAGACAGCGGGTCGTCGGAGTCGCGGCCCATCAGCGTCGGCAGGTCGAACGCGGTGGAGAGGCCGGTGTTCGCCTTCGTGCCCTTGGCGTTCTCGAGCAGGTACTTGAAGCGGCGGTTGGTGTCGTCGGCCGAGCCGAAGCCCGCGAACTGGCGCATGGTCCAGAGGCGCGAGCGGTACATCGTCTTGTGCACGCCGCGCGTGAACGGGTACTGCCCCGCCTCGCCGATCCGCGGATGCGCGCGCGCGGGGTCGTTCGGGTCGTGGGTGAGCACGGTGTCGGGGCCGTAGCGCTCGGCGACCTCGTAGCCCGAGAGGGTGACGGTCTCGGGGTCGACCTGCGGGCGGACCTGGCTCTGCGTGTGGGTGTGCGCGGTGCTCATGCGGGGTTGCCTCGGCGGAAGCGGCGTTTCGGGCTGTGAAAGATAGCAGAGCGCCCGCACCCGACGCCATGCCGCGTGCGCGGCGGCCGCACACGAGGCGCGCCGCAGTCTGCATAATGTGCGCATGGAAACGCGGCAGAACGAGGGAGAGAGCGAACGGGCCCCCGCCATCACCATCGCGGTCGACGCAGCGGCGGCGACCTGCGCGTCGCTCGAGCTGAACGGCGTGCCGTCGGTGCGCTCGGTGCTGGTCACGAGCGCGGTGCGGCTTGCGGGCCACGCGGTCGAGATCGCGATCGACGGCGCCGATGTGCGGCCATGGAGCGGTCCGATCGAGCCGCTTGCCTCGGGCGGCACGGTCGAGGTCGATGCGTCGGGGTTCATGGTTCCCGCGCCGATCCTGCAGCGCTCGACCGAGCGCGAGGCGATCGACCTTCTGGTGCGCGTGCGCCGCGCCGACGGCGCGGTGGCGTGCGAGGAGCGGCACCGCCTGGTGGTGCAGCCCGCGTCGCACTGGGCGGGCGTGCATGCGAACGCGGCGTCGCTGGCGGCGTTCGTCACGCCGAACGCGCAGGTGCTGGCCGAGCTCTTGCGCGCGGTTTCCGTGAGCCTGAAGGACCGCACGGGGTCGGGCGCGCTCGACGGGTACCTGAGCGGCAGCCCCGAGCGCGTGCAGCGCATCGCCGAGGCGTGCTTCGACGCGCTGGCCGCGCGGCGGCTGTCGTATGTCGGCATGCGCGCGAGCTTCGAGCCCGAGGGGCAGAAGGTGCGCTCCGCGGCCGAGGTGATCGGCGAGCGGCTGGGCAACTGCCTCGACATCTCGGTCACGCTGGCGGCGCTGCTCGAGGCGTGCGGGCTGCTGCCCGTGATCGTGCTCGGCGACGGGCACGCGGTGGTCGGCTTCGCGACCATCGACGAGCACTTCGCCGACCCCGTGCACGAGGGTCCGTCGCGGCTCAGGAACAGGCTCGCGCTTGGCGAGATGCGCATCCTCGAGGCGACCGCGGCGTGCGAGGGCGGTTCGTTCGGCGCGGCGCTCGCCGCGGGCGAGCGCTGGCTCGGCGCGTCGAGCGACGGCCTGAAGGTGGTCGATGTGCGCGCGGCGCGGCGCGCGGGGTTCCACCCGCTGCCCGAGGTGCTCGAGCGGCCGCGCGGCGACGATGTGATTGTCGACGGCGCGCCTCGCGGCGCGGACGACTGGAAGGTCGTGCTGCCCGCCGACCTTTCGGCGCTGCCCGCGCGCAAGGTCTCGCCGCGCGAGGCGCGGCTCGAGCGCTGGAAGAAGAAGCTGCTCGACCTGACGCTGCGCAACCGCCTGCTCAACGACCGCGACGCGGCGGGAATCCCGCTGCTTGCCGAGGGCGAGGCCGCGCTCGCGAAGCTCGAGGGCATCCTGTGGGACGAGCACGCGCTGAAGCTGATCGCGCGCGGCGGCGTGCGCGCGCTGGCGCCCGACGCGGCCGACGACGAGCTCGGCCGGCGATGGCTGCGCGCCGCGCTCGACGACGGCGAGCTCTTCAAGCGCGCCACCAAGGCCTACCGCGACGCGATCAGCTCGCTCGAGGAGTCGGGCGCGCGGTCGCTCTATGTCGCGGTCGGTTTCCTCGAGTACCGCGTCGAGGGCCGCGCCGACGCGGTGCGCGCGCCGCTCCTGCTGGTGCCGGTCGAGATGAAGCGCATCTCGCGCGCCGAGGGCTTCACCGTGCGCGCCACCACCGACGACACCGTGGCCAATGTCGCGCTCGTCGAGTACATGCGCCTCACGCACAGGCTCGACATCGGGCTCGACGGCGAGCTTGCCGACGACGAGAAGGGCCTCGATGTGCCCGCGGTGCTTGCGCGCGTGCGCCAGCGGGTGCGCGATGTGCCGGGCGCCACGGTGCTCGCCCACGCGAAGCTCGGCACCTACAGCTTCAAGAAGCTGCCGCTCTTCGAGGAGATGCGGGTGCGCGGCCCCGAGCTGCTCGCCCACCCCGTGGTGCAGACCTTCCTCGACCGCGGCGCGTCGAAGGAGGTCGCTGCGGCGCGGCTCGTGCGGCCCGAGGACACCGACACGCACGCCGCCTTCGCGGCGCTGCGGCTGCCGCTGCCCGCCGACAGCTCGCAGGTGGCCGCGGTGTGCTCGGCGGCCGAGGGCGCGACCTTCGTGCTGCAGGGCCCGCCTGGCACGGGCAAGAGCCAGACCATCACCAACCTGCTGGCCGAGTGCCTTTCGCGCGGGAAGCGCGTGCTGTTCATCGCCGAGAAGGCGGCGGCGCTCGAGGTGGTGAGCGAGCGGCTGCGGAAGTGCGGGCTCGGCGGCTTCGCGCTCGACCTGCACGCCGAGCACGCGTCGAAGGCCGAGTTCGTGTCGCAGGTGAAGTCGACGCTCGCCGACCTCGACACGCGCGCGGCGCCGGGGGCGCGGCAGTTCGCGCAGGTGGGCGCGACGGTCGACCGCGGACGCGCGCGGCTGCGTGCGGCGTGCGACGTGCTGCATGCGGCGCCCGAGGGCGCGACCAGCGTGTACGCGGCCGCGGAGAAGCGGCTTGCGACGATCGACGCCGCGGAGGCGGTGCGCGCGGCAGGCATCGCGCAGCGGCTCGACGGCGTGCTGCCCGCGGGCCTGTCGCCCGCCGACCTCGATGCGCGCGTCGACGCGGTGGCCGCGCTGTGCGCCGCCATCGACGGGCTTCCCGCAGGAACCGCGCAGGCGCTGCATGACTTCGCCCCGCTTTCGGCGCTGACCCACGAGCGCGCGCTCGCGTTGGCCGACGACGCGCGGCGCGCTGCAGCGGCGCTCGACGCCGCGGGCGACGCATGTGCGGCGCTCGCGCGGGCGATCGGCAGCCCGGTGCCCGCCTCGGTTCCCGCCATGCAGGCGATCGCGGCGTTCGGCGAGATCATCGATCCATCGTCGCGTGGCGCGGCCGAACTGGCCGAGATGGCGTGCGCGGCCGAACATGTGGCGCGGCTCGACCGCGCGGCGCATGCCGTGGCGGCCACCGAGAAGGCGCGCGCCGCCGAGGCCGCGATCGACGCGCGCTTCGACCGCGCGGTGCTGGCGCTGCCGCTCGCCACCCACGCGGGCGATCTGCGCGCGGTGCGCGAGCGCTTCATCCTGTTCCGCTGGCTGGCGGTGCGCAAGGTGCGCGGCGCGCTGGCCCGCGTGGCGAAGCAGCCCGCGCCCGGCGATCTCGATGCGCTGCTGAAGACGCTCGAGGATCTCGTCGCCGCCGACGCGGCGATCAAGGCAGCCGCGCCGCTCGCCCAGGCGATCGAGCCGTTCGGAGGCGCGGAGGCCGATCTCGCCGCCGCGCGTGCCGCGACGGCGCACGCGCGAACGCTTGCGGCGAAGGTGCGCGAGGCGTTTCCACGCGAGCACGCCGCGATGGGAAGCGCGCTTGCCTCCGCGATTCGGGGCGGAACGCTGCCCGCGCTCGCAAGCGCCGCGCGCGACGCCGTGGCGGCGCTCATGGAGCGGCTGCACGCGGTGACCGAGTGCGCCTCGCCCGTTCCCGCGCTGGCCGAGGCGTCGTCCACGCTCGGCTCGGTGCGCGCGCGGCTCGAGCGGCTGGCCACGCACGCGCCCGCGCTGCCCGCGTGGAGCGCGGCGTCGGTCGCGCGCGAGGAGATGCGCCGCCTCGGCCTCTCCGCCGCGGCCGATGCGGTGGTTTCAGGCGCGCTGCCGACGGCGGTCGCCGAGCGCGCCGTCGAGACGGAGCTTCTCGCCGGGTGGATCCGCGGCCGCATGCTCGCGAGTTCGGCGCTCGCCGACTGCACCGCCGACCGCATGCAGGCGCTCCGCGCGCAGTTCAGCGAACTCATGCAGGAGTATCGCCGCGGAGCGAGCGCCGCCATCGCGGCCACCGCGCGCGACCGCGCGAACGCGGCGATCGGCACCTCGCCGCAGGACGGCGCGATGCGGTCCGCGCTGCGCGTTCTCGACGAGATCCGCGCGCAGACCACGATCCGCCGCCCGATCCGCCGCGTGATGCGCGAGTCGGCCGCGGCGATCGCCGCGATCAAGCCGATCGTGCTCGCAAGCCCGCTGTCGGCGGCCACCATGCTGCCGCCCGACTTCCCCGCGTTCGACCTCGTGGTGTTCGACGAGGCGTCGCAGGTGCCCGTGTGGGACGCGGCGTGCGCGGTCTCGCGCGGCAAGGCCGCGGTGATCGTGGGCGATTCGCGCCAGCTGCCGCCGACCAACTTCTTCGACCGGAAGGAAACGGCCGCCGAAGGCGGCGACTCCGCAGGCGATGCCACAGGCGAGGGCGAGATGGCCGATGCGCTCGAGCCCCTCGACAGCCTGCTCGACGAGGCGATCGCCTCGGGCGTGGCCGAGCGCAGCCTGCTCTGGCACTACCGCTCGCGCGACGAGCGCCTGATCGAGTTCTCGAACCGCCGCAGCTACGAGGGCCGCCTGCAGACCTTCCCCGCCGCGCACCGCGCGCACCCGAACCTCGGGGTCGAGTTCCGGCTGGTTCCGGGCTCGTACGACCGCGGCGGCAAGGCGACCAACCGCGTCGAGGCCGAGGAGGTCGTGTGCGAGATCGCCCGCCGCCTGCTCGACGACGACGCGTGCCCCGCCAACCGCTCGATCGGCGTGGTCACCTTCAGCGAGGCGCAGCAGACGCTCGTGCAGGATCTCCTCGACGAGGCGGTCGACAAGGACCCGCGCCTGCGCGAGCGCATGGCCGACGCGGAGAAGCTCGGCGAAGAGGTGTTCGTCAAGAACCTCGAGAATGTGCAGGGCGACGAGCGCGCGACCATGATCTTCTCGATCTGCTACGGCCGCGCGGGTTCGGGCGGAATCTTCCACAACTTCGGGCCCGTCAACCTGTCGGGCGGCGAGCGGCGCCTGAATGTGGCCGTCACGCGCGCCCGCGAGAAGATCGTGCTGGTGACCTCGGTGCGCGCGAGCGACCTGAAGGCCGAGCAGTGCGTGTCGAAGGGCGCGCGCGACCTGCGCGACTACCTCGCGTTCGCGGAGCTCGGCACCGTGCCCGCGACGCGCGGCGCCACGGGAGGCGCGCACGAGGTCGAGCCCTCGCCCGCCGAGCGGATGCTGGCGCGCAAGCTCGAGGCGCGCGGCTGGCGCGCCGACCTGCATGTGGGCCGCTCGCGCGACTACAGGATCGGCATCGCGCTGGCCGACCCCGCGAAGCCCGACGCGTGGACGCTCGGCATCGAGCTCGACGGCGCGTTCCACCGCTCGGCGCCGACGGTCATCGACCGCGAGGTCGTGCGCGAAGGCGTGCTGGGCGGGCCGCACGGACTCGGTTGGCGCATGCTGCGCGTGTCGGTGCTCGATGTGCTGCGCGACGCGGACGGGGTGGCCGAGAGGATCGACAAGACGGCGCGCGAGTAGCCGAGGCCGCACGGGGCGGGCACGGCTCCACCGCCCTCCCCCGAACGGTGCCTGGCACGTGCCGTGCGGTGCCTGGCACTGCCTGGCACGTGCCGTGCACTGCCTGGCACCTGCCTGGCACCAGGTCGGTCGCGGACGCGAGTGCACGGAAACGCCGAGACTCCACAGCATCTCGCGAGATCTTCGACGATCTTCGACTTCGTGCCTCAAGATCGGCGACGGTGCCTGGCATGTGCCATGCGGTGCCTGGCACTGCACGGCACGTGCAAGGCACGGTCGGGTCGGCGCGCGGCGACTACTTCGCCGGGTACTCGTACACCCCCCGCCCCGTCTTATCGCCGAGCCGTCCCGCCTGCACCAGCTGGCGAAGCAGCGGGCACGGGAAGAACTTCGGGTCGCCGAGCTCGCGGTAGAGCACCATCATGATGTCGTGGCACACGTCGAGGCCGATGAAGTCCGCCAGGCGCAGCGGACCCATCGGAAAGTTGCACCCGAGCAGCATGATCTGATCGATGTCCTCGGGCTTGGCCACGCCGCCCATCCAGGCGTGGAACGCCTCATTGATCATCGGCATGAGCACGCGGTTCGACACGAAGCCCGCGCGGTCGTTCGCGGGAACGGGCGTCTTGCCCATCGCCTTCGCGAGCTCGATCGTGCGCTGCGTGGTCTCCTCGCTGGTGGCGATGCCCTTGATCACCTCGACGAGCTTCATGATCGGCACGGGGTTGAAGAAGTGCATGCCGATCACGCGCGGCGCGTCCTTGCCGACGGCGCTCGCGATGTCGGTAATCGAGATGCTCGAGGTGTTCGTGGCGAGCACCACATCGCCACGGAAGGTCTCCTGCATGGCGCGGAAGATCTTCTTCTTGAGCTCGGCGTTCTCGGTGGCCGCCTCGACCACCCAGTCGGCGCCCTTGGCCTCGGCCATGTCGGTCATGTAGCAGATGCGCTTCAGCGCGGCGTCGGCGTCGGCCTGCTGCATCTTGCCCTTCTCGACGAGCCGCGCAAGGCTCTTCGCGTGCCCCGCCTTCGCCTTGTCGAGCGCAGGCTGGCTCACATCGATCTGCAGGGCGTTGATGCCCGACTGCGCGGCGGTGAGGGCGATGCCCGAACCCATGGTTCCGGCCCCGATGACGGCGATGGTCTTGACGGTCGACATAAGGCGGGAAATGTAGCAGCCGATCCGCTCGACAACTCCCGCGCCCGGAGCGACGATTCCGCACATGAAGCCGATCACCGTCTCCATCGACATCGCCGCCCCCGCCGAGCGGGTGTGGGACCGCATCAGCGACATCGAGAACGCGGCGCGGACCATCCCCGCGATCCGCAGCATCGAGATCCTGTCCGAGACGCGGCGCGGCCTCGGCACGCGCTGGCGCGAGACGCGCGTGATGTTCGGCCGCGAGGCCACCGAGACCATGGAGATCACGGGCTGGAGGCCGCCGCACGAGTATGTGGCGTCTGCGGCGAGCCACGGCAGCGAGTACCGCAGCGCGCTTCGGGTTACTCCCGCGGGCGCCGGTTGCAGGCTCGAGTTCGAGTTCAGCGCGCGGCCGGTGAGCTTCGCAGCCAAGGTGCTCTCGTTCGTGCTGGCGCCCGTGATGCGCGGCGCCGTGGTGAAGGCGCTGCGCGCCGACCTCGGCGCGATTCGCGCGGCGTGCGAGGCGGCGGGCTAGGCTCGCGCGGCGCGGCGCCGCGAAAACACGACGCGGGCCCGGATCGCTCCGGGCCCGCGGAACACTCGGTTGGCGTGGATCGCGGCGCGCTCAGCCGTTCCACTTGAGATGCATCGCGCCCTTGTACTCGGCGAGCGGGCGGATGATGCGGTTGTTCGCGTGCTGCTCCATGATGTGCGCGCACCAGCCGGTGATGCGGCTCGCCACGAAGATCGGCGTGTACTGCGGCACGGGGATGCCCATGATGAAGTAGGTCATGCCGCAGGGGAAGTCGACATTGGGGTGGATGTTCTTGTCCCGCAGCATGATCGCCTGCACCTCGTCGCCCATGTCGAACCACTTCTTGCTCGAGGCGCCCTGCTTCTCGGCGAGCTTGAGGCCCCAGCGGCGCAGGATGCCCGCGCGGTGGTCGCCGTTCTTGTAGACGCGGTGGCCGAAGCCCATCAGCTTGCGCTTCTCGACGAAGGCGCGCTGCATCCAGTCGTTGACCGACATCTTGCCGCCCGCGCAGTCGCGGTCGATGTCCTTCAGCATCTCCATCGCCATTTCGTTCGCTCCGCCGTGGAGCGGGCCCTTGAGGGCGCCGATGCCGCCGCAGACCGCGCTGTGGAGGTCGGTCTCGGTCGAGGAGATCACGCGGCAGGAGAAGGTGCTCGCGTTGAAGTCGTGCTCGGCGTAGAGGACGAGCGAGACATCCATGATCTTGGCGGCGAGCTCGTCGGGCTTGCGGCCGCTCATCATCCACATCAGGTTCGCCGAGTGGCCGAGCGACGGATCGGGGTCGACCGGCGCCTGCCCGTCGAGCGTGCGCTGGCACGCGCCGATCACCGAGGGAATCTGCGCGAGCAGGCGCTTCGACTTGCGCAGCTCGGCCGCGGGCGAGTTGTCCTCGCAGTCGGGGTCGAGATGCGAGAGAAGCGACACGCCCGTGCGCAGGATCGACATCGGGTGCGCGTTCGGGCTTTCCTTGGCGACGCGCACGATCGCGTCGCGCACGCTCGCGGGGATCGCGCGCATCGACGCGACCTCGGCCTTGAACGCGGCGAGCTCCGCCGCCGACGGCTTGTGGCCGACGAGCAGCAGGT
Source organism: Planctomycetota bacterium (assembly GCA_046074745.1). Classification (GTDB taxonomy): domain Bacteria; phylum Planctomycetota; class Phycisphaerae; order Phycisphaerales; family SM1A02; genus QWPT01. The sequence goes on from JBJTOV010000086.1 coordinate 9,008, forward strand.
GCGCGACCTCCTCGAAGGTCGCGTTCTCGGCGAGATCGGCGATCTCGTAGCCGCGGTAGATGAGCTCCGTCTGCGTCACGGCGCAGATCGAGGTCTCGCCGACGGTCTGGCCGGCAAGGCCGCGGGTGTCGACAGGCTTCGGGGCGGGGGCGGCGGTGCTCATCGTGGCTCTCCGTGCAGGTTTGCGGGAGAGCGAGGATACACAACGACGCGTGGAGGCATCGCGGCATCGGGGGACCACGCGCGGCGGCGCGCCTCGGAAACGCGAGGGGTAACAACAAAGGGCAAAAACAAAATCCCGCGACCGAGCGTCCTCGATCGCGGGCTTGTGAGCGGCAGGTTCCCTTTCCGCCGTTCACGGGTGACCTGTTCTAGACGACAGATCACCGTCCCTTTTTTCCTCCGCCCGGCTCCAGGTCCCTCAACCCAGAGCCTGACAGATACACCGAGCAGTCCCTAAGTTGCTCGGCCGCCAACGCGAACGTCGGCAGCGACATTGTTCCGCAAAGAAGCGGCTGTGTGTTGCCGAAGGTGCGGTTTTTCTTGAACTTTTCCCTCCAGTCGCTCCAAGCCCCCCA
>JBJTOV010000087.1:0-5116 GCA_046074745.1 Planctomycetota bacterium
TCGCTGGCGTGCGGCGTGCCGCGCGCAGGCGATCCTGCTTCCGACATCCGACGAAATCCCATGCTGCGCACCAACGCCTCAACCTTGCTCCTTCCGTCCCTCGCGGCCCTCGCAGCCGCGGCCTCGCTGAACGCGGGTGAACTCTTCCTTCTCGGCGCCGTGCCCCAGTTGTACGCCGAGGGCGTGACCGACGACGGCCGACTGGTCGTCGGCACCGACAACCTCGGCCAGTGGCTCTGGACGCGCGAGTCGTGGGTGGTGCGCATCGACGGCACGATCGGCTACGGCAACGGCGTCGGCGGACGGCCCGCGATCACGGCCGACGGCAGCTTCGCGATGTGCGCGGCGCTCGTCGGCGCAAAGACGCCGAAGGCCGAGGCCGTGCTCTACGACATCGCGCTCAACGAGATCCAGCCGTCGGTCGGAAGCTTCGGCTTCAACTGCGACATCTCGCGCGCAAGCGGCTGGGACATGACCCGCAACGCGGGCTTCGTGTGCGGCCTGATCAATGTCGCGTTCTGCTCGGCGAGCGGATTCGTGTGGGAAGCCGCGACCGACACGATCACGACCCTGCCCTCGGTCTACATCTACAAGCCCACGCGCGCCAACGGCATCAGCGAGGACGGCAGCTTCGTGTGCGGCTGGAACGACGACTACTCGGGCTACCGCCAGGGCTGCGTGTGGAAGAAGAACGCGAACGGCGAGTATGTCGCCACGCTGCTCAACACGGGCAGCGCAACGCTCAAGCTGCGCGAGGCAAGCTGCGTCAGCGGCAACGGCGTGTGGGCGTACGGACAGGGCTCCTCGATCACGGGAGGCGCGCCGTACCGCTGGAGCGCCGCCACGGGATACCAGCCGATCGTGCCGCTTCCCCCCGGCTCGCCGCAGGGCGGCTTCGTGAACGCCGCCAACTTCGACGGCTCCATGCTTCTCACCTACATGGGCGGCACGACCTACCTGTGGTTCGCGGATCGCGGCTATGTGTCGCTCCGCGATTGGGCGAAGGAGAACGGATACAACCTCACCGACGAGTGGTCCTTCCGCGGCTTCAGCATGTCGCCCGACGGCCTCACGATCGTCGGCGACGCGCTGCGCCTGTCCGACGCCACGCCGTCGCCGTTCGTGCTCGACCGGCGGGCTTCGACGCAGCCGTGCAACGCGGATCTCGACGGCGACGGCACGGTCGGCGCCGCGGACCTTGCGATCCTGCTCGGCGCGTGGGACTCGTTCGGCGGTTCGAGCGACCTCGATGGCGATGGAATCGTCGGCGCGCCCGACCTCGCCATCCTGCTCGGAGCGTGGGGCGACTGCCCGTGATGCGGTTCAGCGTCGCGCTGGTCGCGGCATGCGCATCCGCGGGAGCCGCGGTGGCTGCGGGTGGGCGCGCGGGCAACCTGTTCCTGCTCGAGGGAACCTTCGCCACGGGCGTCAGTCGCGACGGCTCGGTCGTCGTCTTCAACGACCTTGCGCAGTACTGGTATTGGACCGAGGCGACGGGCTCCGTTCCGATCGGCGGCATCGCGCCCGGAAACGCGGGCGCGGGCGGGTCGGGCGATGTCTCGGCCGACGGTGGGCGCATCGGCTTCACCACGCTCAACCCTGCGACGCAGAAGACCGAGGGCGCCGTCTACGAGATCGACACGGGCGAGACCGTGCGCACGGGCAGCTTCGGTTCGTCGTGCGACATCAGCGCGACGAGCGCGTGGGGCATCTCGGGCGACGGCAACCGCATCGTGGGCCTCGGGTGGCAGGGCTGCGCCGCGATCGGCACCAGCTGGAGCGCGGCGAGCGGGCTTGCGGCGCTGCCCGCGGCGTTCTTCTACGAGCCGAACCGAGCGAACGGCTGCGACTTCACCGGCAACACCATCGTCGGCTGGCAGTCGAACTACACGGGCGCGTGGCAGGGCTGCGTCTGGCGCAACGGCGTGCAGACGCTGATCACGGGCCCGAACAACCTGCGCACGGGCGAAGCCGCCGCGTGCTCGTCCGACGGGCAGTGGGTGGTGGGGCTCGGCTACTTCGGCGGCGACCCCGCGTGGCGATGGAGCCAGTCGGGTGGATACAGCCCGCTTCCCGCGTCGCCGATCCCGGGCTTGGGGGCGTACGCGACCGATGTGAGCGACGATGGCGCGCGGGTGGCGATGTTCTTCCGCGCAGGCCCGCCCGCCACGAGCGGCGAGGGCTACCTGTGGATCGACGGAACGCTTCACGAGCTCGAGTCGTACGCCCGCGACCAGGGCGTCGATGTGCCGCAGGATGTGCGGCTTTCGCTGCCGCTTGCGATCTCCGGCGACGGCTACACCATCGTCGGCGCGGGTCGCACGCCGTTCGGAACCCGCATCTTCGTGCTTGACCTGCCGCGCCCTGCGACAGCGTGCCCATCCGACATCGACGGCAGCGGCGACACGGGCGCGTCCGATCTCGCGCTTCTGCTCGGCGCGTGGGGCGGCTCGCAGCGCGCGCCCGACTTGAACGGCGACGGATCGGTCGGCGCAGCGGACCTCGCGCTCCTGCTCGGAGCGTGGGGCGCGTGCCCCTGACGCGGTAGAGTGGGCGCGATGAAGCCCGCATCGAAGTTCTCCGCGTATGACCGCCATGCGTTCCTCGCCGCACAGCCTGCGGCGAAGCGCGAACTCGCGGGGCGGTTGTGCGACCTGCTCGAGGCGGCGTTCGCGGCGAAGGACATCGCGATCTACGCGGGGTTCCCGATCGTCGTCCGCGACATGGAGTGGATCGCGGGCTTCGCGATGCGCGCAACGGGACCGGTGGCGTACTGCTGCTCGCCCGCAACGCTTGCGGAGATGGGTGCGGAGCTCAAGCCGTACATGTCGGGCAAGTCGTGCGTGGCGGTGAAGCCCCGCAAGGGCGAGTCGATCGAAACGGTGCTGGCGCTCATCGGCCGCGCGTTTCGACTTGCCTCGCATCATGGAGGGATGATCTCGAAACGCGATGCGAAGGTTCGTGAGCGCGGGCGGAACGCGGGGCTGAAGGCAGCGAAGGGGGCGCCTGCAGCGACGAAGGCGAGGGCTGCACCGGCGAAGCTGAAGGCCTCCTCGGCGAAGCCGAAGACTCTCTCGGCGAAGCCGAAGACTCCCTCGGCGAAGTCGAAGACTTTCTCGGCGAAGCCGAAGACTCCCTCAGCGAAGCCGAAATCTACAACAGCGAAGTCTCGGTCTTAGGCGCGGTTTCGCGCGAAGGTCGGGGCCGCGCGACACGGTCATTTCCCGACGCGGGAATGGATCACCGCATGCCGCACTGCGCGCCCGCGGAGCCGCTTCGGTTCCACGGCGCCAGCGCAAGCAGGTTCGACAGCCCGCAGCGGCCCGTGAGCCCCGCGTACATCAGCCCCGTCCCGGCGATGCCTGGAAGAACGAGGAACCACGGGCTCACGAACGCACCGAGCGCGGTGCCCACGAGCGCCGCGATGCCGACGGTGACCTGCGTCTGCTGCATGATGCCGAGCCGTGGGCGCGCGGCGTCGACCACGGTCGGAAGGCCCGCGCCGCGCCATGCCTCGATTCCGCCGCGGACATTCTGCACCACGAGCCCGCTCGCGGCGAGCGACGCGCAGCGCGCGACGGCGTCAGAGCCGCGCCGGCCCGACTTACAGTGGATCAAGACGCGCCCTGCGCCGATCGCGGCGATCGCCGCAGGCGTGACCTTGGCGAGCGGAAGCAGCCGCGCGCCGTGGATCCTCTCTCGTGCGTGCTCGTCGGGCTCGCGCACATCGACGAGCACGGCCTCGCCGCGCGCGAGCAGCTCGCTTGCGGCCTTGGGCTCGATCTCGGCTGCGGCTACGGGAGGAAGAATCGTGGCGGAAGCGTTCATGGGCTTGGTCTTTCATCGGGTGTCGGCGCAGGTCAGGCCTGCACGCAGGCGGGGCGGGCGCGCTTGGCATAGGCGGCGTAGCCGCCTGCGAGGTTGGTGACGGAATAGCCGTGGCGCTCGAGCAGCGCGCAGGCGCGCGCGCTGCGCACGCCGCCCTGGCAATGGACGAGGACGGCGCGGTTGCGCGGAACCTCGCCCAGCCGCGCGCGCAGCCGCGTGTGGGCGATGTTGGCGGCGCCCGCGATGTTGCCCGCGGCGAACTCGGTGGCGCGGCGCACATCGAGCACGAATGGCGCACGCGCGGCGATCTCGCCGTCGGCGTCCTTCGCATCGATCTCGCGCGTCGCCGCGATGCGCGCGCCGGCCGCGGCAAGCTCGCCGAACCGCGCCGCATCGAACCAGCCCACGACCTTGTCGAGCCCGATGCGCACGAGGTCCCTCACGGCCTCCTCGACGCGCGCAGGCTCGACGACCAGAACGATCTCCTCGCCTTCATCGACAAACGAGCCCGCGTCGGCGTTGAACGAGTTCGCAAGCGGCGCGAAGAGCGACCCTGCGAGATGCGCGTCGCGGAAGGCGCTCCACGCGCGGGTGTCGATCACCGCGGTGCGCGCGGTGTCGAGCCGCGCGACCTCGGGCGCGGTCAGTTCGCGCGGCTTCGGCAGCCCTCCGAGCACGGCGGGGCCCAGCTTGTTGTCGCGCTTCATCCGCGCGAAGTAGAGCGGCGGCTCGGGCTGCCCGTCGAGGATGAAGTCGACGAAGCCCTGTTCGGTGGCGGCGGCCTTCAGCGCGGGGTTGAAGCGGCGCTCGTAGCCGACGGTCGTCTGCGGCACCGCGCCCAGCGCCTTGCCGCACGCGCTGCCCGCGCCGTGCCCCGGCCACACCTGCAGCCACTCGGGCCACGACTCGGTGCGCTTCACGGTCTCGAACAGGCGATGCGCCGATGGATCGGCCTTGCCCGCGATTCCCGCAGCGCTCTCGAGAAGGTCGGGGCGCCCGAGGTCGCCCACGAACAGATAGTTGCCCGTCGCGACCCCCATGGGCTCGGTGGCTCCTCCGCCGCGATCGGTGACCATGTAGGAAAGGTGCTCGGGCGTGTGGCCCGGCGTATGCACCGCCTTGAACTCGATGTTGCCCACGCGGAAGGTGTCGCCATCCATGAGGAGCACCGCGTCGTAGCGGCCTCCGCCCGACCGCTTGTCAAGCCACTGGTACTTCCAGTCGGCGTCGCCTTCGTCGGAGAGGTAGACGCGCGCGCCCTTCTCGGCGAACTCGCGGCCGCCGGAGA
>JBJTOV010000088.1:0-3784 GCA_046074745.1 Planctomycetota bacterium
GTTCTTGTCGCCGCCGCGGCCCTTCGTCTTCACCGCGATCGTCTTGCCGTCGTGCTTGTAGAGCTCGGGCTTGTAGTCGAAGGTGTCGACATGGCTCGGGCCGCCGTAGCAGAAGATGAAGATCACGCTCTTCGCGCGGCCCGGGAGCATCGCGGGCTTCGGCGACAGCGGGTTGGCCGACACGCCGGGCAGCGCGGTGGTTCCGTCGAAGGCGAAGGCCTGCTTCTCGAGGAATCCGTCCTTCGCGAACATGCCCGCGAGCGCCACCGAGGTGAACGCGCCGCCGGCCTGCCACATGAACTCGCGGCGGGTGCGGCCGCAGAAGGTGTTCTCGGGTCGTTCGAGTGGATCGCTCATCGGTGTGTCCTTCGCGGGCGCGTTCGTCTCGCTGGCGGCGGCTCAGTCGATGTACAGGAATTCGTTCAGGTTGAAGAGGACCAGGCACAGGCTGTCGAGCGCCTGCGCGGGCGACAGGCCGTCCTTGCGCCCGAGTTCGTCGAGGAACGCGATCGCCTCGTCGACCTCCTCGCGGGTCGGCGTGCGGCCGCTCGTCAGCCGCCGCGCAAGCTCGATCTGCGCGCGTCGGTCGCCCGGGCGCTCGCGCTCGAGCCGCCGCGCGAACAGCGACGCCTCGCGGTTCGTGAGCTCGCCGTTCATCATCGAGAGCGACTGCGTGGGCACCACCGTCTGGAAGCGCACGGGGCACGGGCTGTCGAGATCGGCGAGGTCGAACGCGCTGAGGAGCGGGTGCTGCAGCGAGCGCTTGAGCTTGATGTACAGGCTGCGCCGCGTCCACGATTCCTCGGCCGTGAGCGGCCACACCTCGTTCGGGCGCGAGCTCGTCTCGAGCACTTCCTTCGGAAGCGGCGGCAGCACAGGCGGCCCGCCCACCGCGGCGTTGAAGGTGCCGTTCGCGACCAGCATCGCGTCGCGCAGCTCCTCGGCGGTCAGGCGGCGCATGCGGAAGCGCGTGAGCAGCTCGTTGGGTGCGTCCTTCTCGAGCGCGGCGGGCGACGGCACGCTCGACATGCGGTACGCGGCGCTCGTCATCACCGTCCGGTGGATCGCCTTCAGGCTGCCGCCCTGCTCGACCATGGTCGCGGCCAGCCAGTCGAGAAGCTCGGGGTGCGTGGGCGCCTCGCCCAGCCTGCCGAAGTCGCTCGGCATCGCCGAGATTCCCGCGCCGAAATGGTGCTGCCACACGCGGTTTGCGATCGTTCGCCACGCCAGGCCGTTGCGCGGGTCGGTGATCCAGCGGGCAAGCGCCAGACGACGGCCTGAGCTCTCGCCGTGCGCGGGCGGCTCGATGGCGGGCGGCTCGAAGCGCGCGGCGATCAGCGGCACGGCGGGCTGCACCTCGTCGCCGAGGACATGCGGGTTGCCGCGCAGCATGATGTGCGTCGGGCGCGGCGACTTCTCCTCGCGCACCGCAAGCACCGTCTCGCCCTTCCAGTCGGGGGTGCGTAGCGCGGAAAGCTCCGCGTGCAGCCGCTCGAGCTCGCGCGTCGCCGCGTCGCCCGACTTCGCGGCCACCGCGTCCTTCGCCTGCGAGAACGGCAGGATGCCGAGCGCGATCGACCGCACCTCGGCTTCGGGCAGCACGCGGCCGTAGAAGCGCACCTCGTCGATGTGGCCGCTGAACGCGCCGCCGCCCGGCAGCATCGCGCCCACCGACAGGCGGCGCGGCGTGTCGAGGCGCGCCTTCGAGCCGCGCGCGCGGTCGACCGCCACGCCGTCGACATAGAGCAGGATGTCGCCCGTGCCGCGGTCGCGCGTGAACGCGACATGGTGCCAGCGCCCGTCGTTGTAGCCCGGGCCCGACGACACGAAGGTCTCGGGGTCGCCCGTGCCCGCGCTCACATAGCCATTCGAGATGAGCGACACGCCGAAGTCGCGCACGATGCCGGGCACCTCGCCGTCGACGAGGCCGTCGCCGAGGAACCAGCGCCGGTCGTTGTCGCTGCCGCCGCCCACATCCTTGGTGCGGAAGAAGAACGACACGGTGAAGTCGTCCTGCACGGGACGGTCGAACTCGACGCGATCGTCGCCGCCGTCGAAGCCGAACGAGCGGCCGATGCGGCCCTCGGCGCCGAATCCCGCGTCGCGCACGGTCGCAGCCGCGCCGCCGGCGACGGCGTTCGCGGCGGTGGCCGACTTGTCGTCCTCGAAGCGCAGGTGCGCCACCAGCCCGTCGGAGCCCGCGCGGTCGGCGAACGCGCCCTCGGCGCCAAGCCCCGCCGCGGCCTCGATGGCGCGGATCGCCTGCACCAGCTGGTCGCGGCGCGCGGTGCACGCTGCGAGTTCGGCCTCGGGGTCGACCTTGCCGAAGTCGCGGCGCACCATGCGCATCACATTGCCGGCCTCGATCGAGTTGAACGGGCTGCGCTTGTACGGCGCCACGCCCGCGAAGTACGCGGTGAACGCGTAGTACTCGCTCTGCCGGAGCGGGTCGCCCTTGTGGTCGTGGCATCGGGCGCAGTTCATGCTGATCCCGAGGAAGGTGCGCGCCGTCGTGTCGACGATGCCGTCCATGTCGTCGGCCAGCGCCTGCTTCAGGTCGGGCACCTCGTCGTCCCAGAGGCCGAGGCGGTAGAAGCCCGTCGCGACCAGCGTGTCGTAGTCGCGGTCGGCGAGCTCGTCGCCCGCGATCTGGGCCTGCACGAACCGCGCGTACGGCATGTCGTCGTTCAGGGCGCGCACCACGAAGTCGCGGTACTTCCACGCGCCTTCCTTGTCGCTGTCGCGCTCGAAGCCGTTGGTGTCGGCGTAGCGGACGAGGTCGAGCCAGTGCCGCCCCCACTTCTCGCCGTAGTGCGGGCTCGCGAGCAGCCGGTCGACCAGACGCTCGTAGGCGTCGGGCGATGCGTCGGCGACGAAGGCATCGACCTCGGCGGGCGACGGCGGAAGGCCCGTCAGGTCGAGGCTCGCGCGGCGGATGAGGGCCACGCGGTCGGCCTCAGGCGCGGGGCGCAGCCCCTTCGCCTCCATGCGGGCGAGCAGGAAGCGGTCGAGGTCGCTGCGGCACCACGACGCGTCGGCCACCTTGGGCGGCTCGGGCTTGCGAAGCTCGCGGTAGGCCCACCACGAGTCGCGCGCGGCGTTCGCGCGGCCGACCATCACATCGGCGGGCAGCGCCTTCGGGGCGTCGTGCTTGGGGTCGTGCGCCTCGTCGTCCGATGCGGCGATCGATGCCGCATTTTTGGGCGCCGCGCCCGCGAGGAGCACCGCCGCGGACAGGGCGGAAAGCCCGACGAGGGTTCGGAACGCCATCGACGGTCGCGGGCAGCGGATCATCGCGCCCAAGGTACCCCCGAACGGACGGCAAGGCCATGCCAAACGCCTGTGCGCAGCCAACTTCGGGCCCGCGAGCCGTCGAGCCGATATCCCGCGGATGGAAGAGTTCCGACCGCTTGCGAATCCGTGGATCTTCGAGGCGCTGGGCTGGGTGCCCGCGGTGGTGTTCCCCGTGGCGACGGGAGTGCAGCTGCTGGCCATCCTGCGCGCGAAGTCGTCGGAGGGCGTGTCGATCCCCGCGTGGGTCATGTTCGCGGTCGCGAACATGTGCCTGTTCCTCTACACAGAGAAGTACGCTGAACTGGAGTCGATCGTGGGCGCGCTCGGGACCGCGGTGCTCAATCTCTGCATCGTGGTGGCGGCAATCCGGTACGGGAAGCGCGAAACCCCGAAGGCAGCGTGAACCCGTCGGGTGACGGACTTGAAGGCATCACGGCCCTGAAGGCATGAAGTCCCTGAAGGCATGAAGTCCCTGAAGCCATGAAGTCCC